>JAUNJS010000410.1 GCA_030533125.1 Eubacteriales bacterium
CCGCCGTGCTGACCCGCCGGTCTGTCAGATGGAAACCTGTCATATGGTAAACTCCGCGAAGTCATCCCCTGCGTCGTCCGAGACGGCGCCGGATTTCGCGTAGGAAAAAGCGTCTGACGCAAGGAGATCCGCGGGCGTCATCCCGGGATTCTGATAGAGCAGATCCATCAGTTCGATGAAGTCGCGGATAACCTCGCGCGGAGTGATATTGAGGTCCGCGCCGATGCGCTCATACTCGATGCGGATAAACAGGGCGAGATCCTCTGTGGTGATTTTCCGGGCATAGCCGTAGAGTCCGGCGTGCATGTCGGCGAGTTTCTCACACAGAACGAGCATTTCCTCCGCGGTCAGCGCTTCCAGGCGGATGACCGGAGCCAGGAGGTCGCGCGCGCCGGGCCTGGAAAACCTGCCTTCCGCAAGCCGCGAGCGCAGAGCTTCATAGCTGTAGACACCCCGCCGCTTGTCTTCGATCGCCTGGGGAGTCGCGCCCATGAGAATCCCGAAGTATTTTGCCTTGCCCTGCAGGGTGTCGTTATACATGGTAAGAATCTTCTCGTAATTGTACTGGCGGGTGATCGAATTCGGAATCCTGTGGATATTGACCAGTTCGTCGATCATGATCATCATGCCCGCGTATCCCGCGAGGCGGAAAAAGACTGCGAAGAGCTTCAGATAATCGTACCAGTTATCGTCCGAGATGATGATATTGATCCCGAGTTCCTCCTTTGCCTCCCTCTTCAGGGAATACTCCCCTCGAAACCACCGCACGACCTTCGCCTTCGTCTCATCCTCGCCCTCAATATAGGCGTGGTAGTACATGGACAGGAGCTTCGCGAATTCAAATCCGTGCACCAGCTCGCTGACCGCGGAGGTCACCTCAAAGATTTTCCGGTCCACCAGGGCTGTCAGCGCGGGATCCCCGGGCGCGAGGCCGCTTTCCCCGGCCGCGCCGCTCTGCACCGTGCTGATCCATCGGTCCAGGACCAGCGTCAGCGCGCCCCCCTCGGGCTTCGTCTTCGTGGACAGATTCCCGATCAGCTCCCGGTACGTGGCAAGCCCCTGCCCGTGCGTTCCGTGCAGCCTGCGCTCCGGCGACAGGTCGGCGTCCGCGACGATAAACCCGCGGTCCATCACATAATTCCGGATTGTCTGCAGCAGAAAGCTCTTCCCGGAACCGTATCTGCCCACGATAAAACGGAACGACGCCCCGCCCTCGGATATGATCTCCACATCGTGCAGAAGCGCCTGGATCTCGTTTTTTCTTCCCACCGTTATATATGGCAGCCCGATCCGCGGGACCACGCCGCCCTTTAAAGAATTCAGTACCGTCTGCGCGATCCGCCGCGGCACCTTTCTGTTTCCTTCTTTCAAAAAACCTTACCTCTTCTGTAAAAGCTCCAGCAGATCCTCCCGGTAGTCCTCCACCGGAAAGATCTCTCCGTCCTCGCATTCCATGGCATTGTCGCCGATTTCGTCAAACAGCGCTTCGTTGAGACTGTCCGCAATGACCTCCGCCATTCCGTGGCGCGCCGCAATCCGCTCCCGGACTGACTCGCCGCGGAGGACTGCGCCCAGGATCTCCATCTGAAAAGCATCGAGGGGGGGCGCGGAAAACACCGTCTCCGGCTCGATTCCTTCTTTTTCTTTTCCTTCTTTTTCGGTACCGTTTCCTTCGATACAGTTTCCCACCGGCGGATTATTTGTCTTGTCCTGCCCGAAATCTGTTTGCGCCACCGTCCCCGGTTCCTCCGGCAAATCAAACCTTAAAGCTATACCGGAAACTATTCCGGAGGCTGTCGACGGATCTCCAGAAGTCTTTCTGCCGGAATCTGTCCCCGCATTTCTGCCGTTCTCCGGCACGGAATTTGTCAACGGATCTGCAGGAGTTTTTCTGCCTGAATCTGTCCCCGCATTTTCGACGTTCTCCGGCATGGAATCTATCGACAGATCCGTACCGGTTTCTATCCAGCACTGCGGCGCGGCAGCTGCCTCCTGCTGCAGTTCGCGGCGCTCTTCTTCTGTGAGCAGACTGTCCCTGGTCTCGAGCGCGTCCCGCCGGATCTGCTCCAGCTCCGAAAAACGGATGGTGACTTTGGGCTTTGCCGCTTCGAGTTTCGCGGCGCGGTCGGCTTCGATCACCGCCTGTGCGTATGGCGCGGCCCAATCCTCGTCCGGCACCTGCTTCAGCCGGCCTCCCGCTTTCAGGTACAGCCGCAGCTGCCTTTCCGTCTCATGCAGAAATTCTGTCAGTTTCTTTTTGTTAAAATAGATGTTCTGATAGCTGTGTTCCCTCCACACAGCACCGTCAAATGTATATTTCCTGCACGGATTCAGGACATAGTTCACCGGTCCCGAAAGCTTTTTCTCAGCGTATACAACATTTTCGAGAGGACGCCGGCGGAGCGTAAAGAGTTCTCCGAAAAGACGCCGGAACAGCTCCCTGTCATCTGCCGAATAATGCGCGCAGGCATACCGCCAGGTCTCCGCAATGAGATGGATTCCCTCTTCTGTTTTTTTGACCACCGGTGAGGAAACAATCTTGTTTCCCGCAAAAAAGCAGAGAGCGTCAAAGACGTCCCTGTCCCCGAATTTCAGCGGCTCCCGCAGGATCTCCAGCGAACGATCCTTCCGTACCAGTTCCGGATCCAGGAACAGTCGCGCGGTTTCCGGGGCGACCCCCTGAATCACGGCATACTCCAGCATCCAGCGGTGCATATTTGTCCTTATTCCCGATTTCCTGATCCCGGGATCGCTGCCCCCTCTTTGTAAAAAACCTGCTTTTCCTGTTCCGGAGAAATCTTCCTCCGGTTTCCCTGTTTCTGTCCCTACGGACCTTTCGGACCCTTCTGACCCGAAATATCCTTCTTCAAATTCTTTCAGCTTCTGCAGGCTCTCCTCCGGTGAAGAAACGCCGATTCCGTTGAGCAGTTCATAAATATAAATATATACCACCGAGGCAGGAACCTTTTCGAAAACCCCTCTCCGGACGCCGGCGCGCCAGGTAAAATACCCGCGCAGCTGGTTGTTGTTCAGCTCATGATACGTTGGAAAATAACGAAAAAAATCCCCCCGCCAGGGAACATTGTCCTCATAGTCCTCCATGTACTTCCCCTGAATATAGAAGTTCATGCATTTTTCTTTAAAAGTGCCGCTGCCATATTTGTACAGACGTTTCATCCCCCTGATCCGCTCGGGAATCTGCTCTTCCCCCTGCCCCTTTCGCGCGGCAAGCAGGCTTCCGGTATT
>JAUNJS010000007.1 GCA_030533125.1 Eubacteriales bacterium
CCCGCGCCGCAGTCTGTGCGGATTTCCCCGGCAGGATCTCCTCCCGCGACGCTGTTTGTGCGGATTCCTGCGGAAGGATTATCTCTTCCGCCGCGCCGGAGTCATGATTCTGTAAGCCTGCACGGTCTGCCGCCGCTGTCGCGAGCCGGTCGCATCGCTCGTTCTCGGGGTGGTCCGCATGTCCCTTGACCCAGCTGAACGCGATTTTGTGCGGCGCGAGAGCTTTCAGGAGCCGGTTCCACAGATCCCGGTTTTTGACCGGGGTTCCGGAGGCTGTCATCCATCCGTTCTTCTGCCAGTTCCGGATCCAGTATTTGTTAAAGGCATCCACGACATAGCGGGAGTCGGAATAAACCGTCCCCTCACATGGCTCACCCAGGGAACCCAGTTCCTCCAGCGCCGCGATGACACCCATCAGCTCCATGCGGTTATTGGTTGTCACAGCAGATCCGCCTGACAATTCTTTTTCAGATACCCTGCCGTTCTCATCCTGCACCCGGACAATCGCCCCGTATCCGCCCGGACCGTCCGGGTTTCCGCGCGCGGCGCCGTCCGTATAGATCTCTACTTTCATAAACTCCTGTCCTTTCGGCTTTTCACCGGCTGAAGAAGTCACCTCCAGCCGCCTTCGGAGAGGAAGCGGTCCGCGCGGGCACGGGCGCGGTCGACGATTTCCCGTTCATAGCCGAGAGCGCCCAGGAGCGCAATGGCATTGCACGAGGTCGAGGGGCCGGTCTGCAGCCGGTAGGAAAAGCGGACATCGCCGTCCGTGATCTCTTCACTGAAATGATAATTGTCGAAAACATCCTCTAGGAGACCGGTGAGTTCCAGGTCATGCGTCGCCGCGAAGCACATGGTGCCGGTACGGGCAAAACAGCGCAGAATCTCCGCGGAAGCCGCGATGCGCTCGACTGTATTCGTGCCGCGGAGCACCTCATCGATGCAGCACAGGACGGGATTATCGCACGCGGCCGCCTGCGACGCGTCCAGAATCCGGCGCAGGGATTTGATCTCGACAATAAAATAGCTCTCCCCGTCCAGGAGACTGTCCCGGAGCGCCATGGAGGAATAGACCCTGTAATACGTGCCGCTGTACGCCTTTGCGGGCGCGATGCCCACGGCCTGGGAAAGCAGCGCGCAGAGCGCTGCAGCCTTCAGGAAGGTGGATTTGCCGGAAGCGTTTGAACCGGTCAGAAGGACAGGCTTCTGAGCCCTGATGCTGTTGCTGACCGGGGACGCCAGCAGGGGGTGGTACAGCTCCGCGGCGTCAAAGGCGGTACGCGCCGCGGCTTCAGCACCGGCCGCACGCACCGGGCCGGAGGAAGGCTCCTCAAGTACGGGAACAGCGCTGTACGGCAGCGTCTTCCTCCAGGAGGCGATGCTGATACAGGCATCGATCCTGCCAGTGATCGTCAGCAGCGCGTCGATCTCCGCGCGCCTGCCGCGCAGCTGGGCCAGCATGCTGTTGAACTTGATCAGGTCAAGGTGGAACAGGATCCGCACGTATTCCAGAACAAGCCCCGTCGGGTCCGATCCCCCTCCCAGACTTCCCAGTAAAAAGGAGGATCCCCGGCGGAAGGAGGAGAAGGAGGCCAGAAGAGCAGGTATCCTCTCCGTTTCCTCACGGAATACCGGGCATTTTTCCTTTTCCAGCATCCCGGCACAGTCCAGCAGACGCAGGATATAGGCAAACACCTGAAAATAAGGGGCAATCTTTGCTTTTTCCCTGAAATACGTCACCAGGTTCACACAGCAGACCAGAAGCAGCGTCAGGATCCCGAAGCCGGTGTGCAGAAACATAAGACCGAACGCCAGGAAGGGCAGGACGGCCGCCAGATAATGGGGAAGATTGCTTCTCTCTCCCAACTCCTCCGTGAAATCGATATAGTCGTAGAGGGAATAGCGCCCGGCGTGTCCGAGCGAGGTCAGGATCTCCTGCAGGCGGATCCTCGCCTTCTCATGGGTTTCGTCCGCAAGCCAGGCATATTGCTCCTGCGTAAAGGGAAGCGCCTGCGCGCGCATGGCGGGCATCCGCAGAAGGTAATAAAGGTATTCCTCGCCGGCGGCGCTGCAGGTGCTGTCCATCCGGGAAAACAGGCGGTCCATCTCCAGGTCGTTCCAGGTGATATCGTCGACCGAGAACCGGTCTCCTGCGCCGCCTGCGGGAAAGTTCTTTCCGCGACCGTCCGCAGGAGGGCCGCCGTCATCATGTTCGCGGCATCCGTCCGCGCCATCTTCGATGAAACCGGCTTCTTTACAGTGATGACGGAAATACTGCGGGATTTGCGCGTATCGCTCCCGGGATGTCTTTTTTGAAGAAGGCCGGCCAAACTCGCTTCGAAGGCGCTTTCTGAGCTTTTCACGGCTTCTCTTTCTCTCCTGTGCGCCAAGGAACAGCGCAATCAGGACGAACCCGGCCAGAACACAGAAAAAGGCCGAAACTGTCTGGAATTCACCCATTTGATGTATCTCCCGGCAATGTATTAATCCAGCGGGACATAGCCGCTGTTCCCTGTGCCGCGCTTTCGCAGGACTGCGTGCCCGATTTCTTTTTTACAGAGCGCTTTTGATTTGATCGGCACAGGAGACGATCCAGTTGTGAAGCAGATCTTTCTCATGATCGGAGAGAGACCAGATCCACTTGTCGTATGCGAGCTCCGGTTTCCAGTCAACGGATCCGTCGAACGCAGGGGGATTTTCGCTCAGACATGCGTCGTTCAAAGGCTCCGCGCCCCACCGGGAGGCAAAGGCCTTATATCTCTTGACTCGTTCTGTCACGCAATCTTCTATCGTTTCCAACGCTCCGTCGTAAACCAGTGAAAGCTCTTCATCGCCGCAAAGCCCGCTGCGTTTCAGTCTGATATGCGTGTACCATGCTTTCAGCGCGTAAAGCTGTGCCAGGTACTCGACGTTGTTTTCGCGTTTCAGGCGGATATTCTTCTCTGACGGAACGGTATCCTGATAGGAGAAGGGCATCTCAAAGCTGGGGCTTTTGCCGGAATACATGGTATCTTCCGGAACAGACCTGCGGAGAACCTGACCGGCAATGGTCATGGCACCGAACCCGATTTCCTTGGGCCCTACGATACCGCTCATGCCGCCCAGGAAGATGGGCGCCTTGTCGAGGAACACGCCCTCCGTGACGGTTCCGATCAGGGACGCAGTTGCTTTGTCGCCGGATTCTCCCCAGGGCGTAAAGTTAAAGTGGATAAAGCCGCTGCCGATCTCCGTGTGGACCTTGCGGGAAAGACCGCCGGAAAGAAGGGCGTCACAGAAGTTAATGAGAGAGCCCATGGTCACGCCGTACATCATGATTGTCTGCTTGAGACCCACAGCATGGGCTGTGTTGGCTTCCTCCTCAAGAAGCGTGCCGCCGCGGAAATGACAGTTCCCGCCCGCCTTGGCGCGGGGAAGCAGGGTGGACTCAGTGACGTAGCCGCTTGCGATGGACGCTTCCGCACCGATCACGGAGTCGTTGACCGTGGCGGGACCCTCGGTTCCGATCTTTGCCCCTGTACCTATGAGCGTGCGGCTGCCGGTAATACGCGCACCGGGATATAAAACACTGCCCGGGTAGATTCTGTCAGGGTTAACATCGGGAGAAACATAAACCTGTCTCTGGTCGATCATTTTGACTCCCTTGTCCGCAAGGGATTGTAAAGTGCTCTCGATACTGTAATTCATAATAGTACCCCGTTTTGTAGACAATTGATTCGTTGTACAGATTCATTGATTCCGCGCGGTCCGGCATCTCTGTCAGACAGCGGGAAATGATATTATTATTACGTGATTTCCCTTCACTCCCGCCTGTCCGCAGAGCGGATCTTAAATGGGCAGACGCAGGAAGCTTTTACTCCCTGGTGGAGGAGGAAAGCCCCGGCGTGGCGGCCTGCTGTCAATTCGAGCTGCCTCCTTTGGCGGTCTTCCCCCCGGACGCATGTTTTTTTGTCTTTCCCGCAGATGTTTTCTTCCTTTTTGGCGGGGTCTTTTCGGGGTAGAACGAGGCATCCTGCGCATACATCTGTTCCAGAATCCGGTGAAAATCCGTTTCCTTGATGTAGTTTGTCCTGCGCGTGATAAAGCTGTTGAGTTTTTGCGTGTACTCCCCGCTCGTCACCGTGCCGCCCGCGACCTGCGTCAGTCCCAGCTCCCAGCTGGCCGTCAGGCGCGGATCCAGAAGCGGCTTCAAAGCGCAGCTGCAGGTGTCGTAGATCATCTCTCCGGTCTGCGAGGGCGTGATCACCTGCGTCTTTTTATTCAAACGCAGATAGTCATTGTTGAACAGCTTCTTGAGGATCTCGGCGCGCGTCGCGCTGGTGCCGATCCCGCTCCCGCGGATCTGCTCGCGGAGTTCCTCCTCCTCGATCAGCTGCCCCGCGTTTTCCATCGCCAGGATCATGCTCCCGGAGGTATAGCGCCTGGGCGGGGAGGTCTCTCCCTCCCGGATCGAAAAGGGCCCCGCCAGCACCTTTGTGCCCTTGCGGGCCGTCTTCAGGAAGGCAGGGACAGCGGCATCGGAAGCTTCCCCGGAGTCCCCGCCGGGACTGTTTACGGACGCGCCGGGCGCCTCTGCCTCTCCCGGGGGCGTGCCGGGTCCGTTCTCCTCCTCTTTTTTTCTGAAAAAAGAATACTCGAGGGCATCCAGATAACCGCGCTCGACGCAGGTGCGGAGCGAGGCGGTGAACAGCTCGGTCCTTACGCGCACCGAGACCGCGGTTTTGTCGTAGACGGCCGGCGGGTAAAAAATGGAAATAAACCGCCGGGCGATCAGTTCATACACGTCCTGCGAGCGTCTGGAAAGCGAAGGAAGCGCCTTCAGACCCTCCCCGGTGGGGATGATCGCATAGTGGTCCGTGACCGCCTTGTCGTCGGTGTATCTGCTTTTCCCGATTTTTTTCCAGGAGCCGCTCTCCAGGACTGGAACGAGAAGATTCCGGTACATCGGGATCGCGGAAAGACCGCGCAGGTTTTTCCCGATCTCCTTCGCGACGGCAGTCGTAAGAACGCGGGCGTCCGTCCGGGGATAGGTAGTCAGTTTTTTCTCATACAGCTCCTGCGCGACTGCCAGCGTCTGGTCCGGACTGATTTTGAAATAACGGGAGCAGTCGTTCTGGAGCTCCGCCAGATTGTAGAGAAGCGGCGGGTTTTTCTTTTCTTTTTTGCGCGAAATCTTCTCGATGACCGCGTCGACAGCGGATTTTGCGGCTTCTGAGGCCTGCCGGGACAGCGCCGCGGAATCCTTCTTCGTGACCGCGTCGGCAGCAGGTACGGCTTCCGCTGAGGCCTGCCGGGACAGCGCCGCGGGATCTGTCTCCGCAACCTCGCAGGCACAGGATCCGGCGCCTGCCGACTCCTGCCGGGGCAGCGCCGCGGGATCCGTCTCCGTGACCGCGTTGGCAGCGGGGCCGGCTTCCGCTGAGGCATGCGGGGAAAGCGCGGGAGGCTCCTGCGCCGCAGTCTTCGTCTGCCGCGGCATCGCGGGATCCACGGGTGCCGGCGCTGACGGATTCATCTCCGCGGCCGGTCCGCCGGACTTCTCTTCCCTCGCTGTCTTCCCGGAAAAAATATCCGCTTCCGCTTCTCCGGCGAGGTACAGTATGAGCCTTTCCGCGTCCTCACGGCGCAGGAAACCGCTGTCCCTGTACAGACGGGGGGAGCCATAGCAGATGCTTTTTTCGTCGACCTGCCACTGGGCGCTGAAGGATCCGCCGCCGGCCCTGTCCTTCGAGGAGATGACGGCCTGGATGCGGAAAAAGGGCGTTTTGACGAAAGCGCGGATTTCCCGCTCTCTCTTTACGACCATGCCCAGGACGCAGGTCATCACGCGGCCCACGGCGATGACTGTGTGGTCTGTGCCGAGCGCGCGGCTCATGGCGCTGCTGTAGCGGAGCGTGAGGGCGCGGGAGAAGTTGATCCCCATAAGGTAATCCTCCTGCGCGCGCAGATAAGCCGCGGCGCCGAGGTTATCGTAGGCCGAGGAAGGCTTTGCCTCGCGGATTCCGCGCAGGATCTCCTCCTGCGTCTGGGAGTCGATCCAGACGCGCAGCTCCTTTTTGCCCCTGACACCGGCCTGGGCGGCGACGAGGCGGTAGATATACTCTCCTTCGCGCCCGGAGTCGGTGCAGATATAAATCGTCCCCACCTCCGGGTCTGTCAGGATCCGTTTCACGATGCCGAACTGTTTCTTGACACCGTCAATGACCTGGTATTTATAGCGGTCCGGAATGAAGGGGATCGTGCCGAGGGACCATTTTTTGAGCGACGGATCGTAGGCGTCCGGGTAGGACATGGAGACCAGATGGCCCACGCACCATGTCACGATCGTGTCGTCCGATTCCATATAGCCGTCGGCACTGCGGAAATTTTTACCCAGCGCGCCGGCGAAGGCGCGGGCTACGCTGGGTTTCTCCGCGATGAATACGGTTTTCGTGATTTCGTCCCTCCACGTACAGTTTTTTCTTTCGATGCAGGCTGCGGAACAGCCCCGCTGCGGCAGGCGCGGAAAACGGCCGGGACATATGCAGAAGACTCCGCGTCTTCACTGGTCCGCCGCAGTAAGGCGCGGAAGCGGTCTGGACATATGCAGGAGACTCCGCGTCTTCGCGGTTCCGCTGCGGCGCGCCCGGAAGCGGTTATTTTGCCTCGATATATCCCATTGCCTTCAGGAGTTCCGCGCACAGAACGCCGCCGCCGGCAGCGCCGCGGATGGTGTTGTGGGACAGTCCGACGAACTTCCAGTCAAACAGGGTGTCGGGACGGAGCCTGCCGATGGAGACGCCGAAACCGCGCTCATAGTTGACGTCGAGCCGGACCTGGGGACGGTTGTCCTCTTCCAGATACTGGATGAAAGGTCTCGGCGCGCTGGGAAGACCGAGTTCCTGGGGCTTTCCGGAGAAAGCGCGGAGTTTTTCGATGAGGGTCTCCTTGTCAACTTTCTGTTTGAAGTTCACAAACGCAGCTGCGGTGTGGCCGTACAGAACGGGCACCCGGATGCACTGGCTGGTGATGAGCAGATTGTCCGCGGGGACGATGACGCCGTTTTCGAGTTTTCCGAAGACGCGCAGCGGCTCGCGCTCGCTCTTCTCTTCCTCGCCGCCGATGTAAGGGATAATATTGGCATCCATCTCGGGCCAGTCGCGGAAGGTCTTGCCGGCGCCGGAGATCGCCTGATAAGTGGTGACGACAGCCTGGTACGGCTCGAACTCCCTCCACGCCGCGAAGGCGGGGGTATAACTCTGGATGGAGCAGTTGGGCTTGACGGCGATGAAACCGCGGGAGGTGCCGAGGCGTTTTTTCTGGAACGCGATGACATCGGCGTGCTCAGGGTTGATTTCCGGGATAATCATGGGGACATCCGGAGTCCAGCGGTGGGCGCTGTTATTGGAGACGACCGGAGTCTCGGTCTTCGCGTATTCTTCCTCGATGGCTTTGATCTCGTCCTTGGACATATCGACGGCGCTGAAACAGAAATCCACTTCCGCGGAGACCGCTTCCACGTCCTTCACGTTTTTGACCACAATGCCTTTGACAGCTTCGGGACAGGGAACCTCGAGTTTCCAGCGTCCCTCCACGCATTCGCCGTATGTCTTCCCGGCGCTGCGCGGGCTCGCCGCGATCGCGGTGACTTCAAACCAGGGATGATCCGCCAGCAGGGCGATGAAGCGCTGCCCGACCATACCGGTGCCGCCGAGGATACCTACGCGTAATTTTGCACTCATTTTTTTCACTCCTTTTAGATATATATTCTGACTGACTGCAGATAAATCATAATAGTATCAGCCCTGTGCCTTCAGCCACGCGCGTTCCTGCGAAATCGCTTCCCGCATGGCGGTATCGCCGGGGGCACCCGCCGTCTGTCTGCGGTTTACGCAGGCGCGCAGGGAAATGGCTTCATAGACATCTTCTTCAAAGAATCCGGAGAACTCCCGCAGCTCCTCCAGGGACAGCTCCTCGATCCCGACGCCCCGGTCGATGCAGTGCAGCACGAGCCGGCCGATCATGCCGTGCGCGTCGCGGAAAGGAACGCCCTTTCCGACCAGATAATCCGCCGCGTCTGTCGCGTTGGTGAAGCCGCGCATGGCGCTTTTTTCCATGACGTCTTTGTTGAAGCGGATCGTGCGGAGCATTTCCGCGAACAGCGGGACGCAGGCGGAAGCCGTGTCGATCGCGTCGAAAGCGGGCTCCTTGTCTTCCTGCATGTCCTTGTTATAAGCCAGGGGCAGACCCTTCATGGTCGTCAGAAGCGACATTAAATCCCCGTAGACGCGCCCTGTTTTGCCGCGCACGAGTTCGCAGATGTCCGGATTTTTTTTCTGGGGCATGATGCTGCTGCCGGTCGAAAAGGCGTCGTCCATTTCCACAAACCGGTATTCGTTCGAGTTCCAGATAATGAGCTCCTCGGAAAATCTCGAGAGGTGCATCATAAGGATGGACAGGGCGGACAATAATTCCAGCAGGTAATCGCGGTCGGAGACGCTGTCCATCGAATTGCGCGTCGCGCAGGCGAAACCGAGTTCCGCGGCCACCCACGGGCGGTCCAGCGGGTAGGTTGTCCCCGCGAGCGCGCCCGCGCCGAGAGGACACTCGTTCATCCGTGTGCGGCAGTCTCCGATCCTCTGGTAATCCCTGCGCAGCATCTCGAAATACGCGCCCAGATAATGCGCGAGCGTCACGGGCTGTGCCTTCTGCAGATGGGTGAATCCCGGCATAAAGGTCTCCGTGTTTTTTTCCATCAGGTCCAGCAGCACCTCCAGAAGACGCAGGATCTGTTCCCGGAGACTGTCCGCCGCGTCCCGCGTGTACAGGCGCATGTCCAGCGCCACCTGGTCGTTGCGGCTCCGGCCGGTGTGCAGGCGCTTGCCCGCGTCACCGGCACGGTCGATCAGATTTGCCTCCACGAAGCTGTGGATGTCTTCATAGTCCGCTGTGATTTCCAGCGTTCCGCTTTCGAGATCGTCGAGGATCCCCTGCAGGCCTTCGGTGATGGCCGCGCAGTCCTCTTTGGAGATGATTTCCTGTTTTCCTAGCATCCGGGCATGCACCATGCTGCCCTGAATGTCCTGGCGGTAAAGACGCCGGTCGAAACCGATCGAATCATTAAAGGCCTTCACCGCCTCGTCGGTCTGTTTCGTGAATCTCCCGCCCCATAATTGTGCCATAATTTCCTCCATTTTCGCAGGACCCGTCTGCGTGTTCCGGACTGTATAAAAATGAACGCGGACATGCTCCACCCTCTCCGGTTCTGCATATCCGCGCACAAAAGAGCTGGAAAAGGGACTCGAACCCTCGACCTACTGATTACGAATCAGTTGCGCTACCGACTGCGCTATTCCAGCATACGTTCATTCTCGCTGCCCCTCCGGCAGGCGACTTAATTATTATATAGACTTCATTCTGATTTGGCAAGAAGCTTTTTTGATTTTTATGTCAGTTTATTATAAAAATGAGCTGTTATTGTCAGAAAATCGGAAGACAGGTCCGGGAACACGGGAACACAGAGAATCTCCCCTGTGTTCCCGGACCACTTGTCGATTAAATCCTGTGAATAAACAGTCCGGACAGAAGCTTCGGCTCAAACCAGGTGGATTTGGGCGGCATGAGGCGTCCGGCATCGGCGACGTCAAAGAGTTCGGCGATGGCTGTGGGGTACATCCGGAACGCCGCCCCTCCGTAGGAATCGGCTCTTTTTTCCAGTTCCTTCGTGCCGCGGATGCCTCCGACAAATTCGATGCGGGAATCTGTCTTAGGGTCTCCGATCCCGAGAACGGGCCCGAGGATGCGGTCCTGCAGGACAGAGACATCGAGGCCGGCGACAGGATCCGGCGAGCGGTACTGCGGCCGGATCCGGAGCAGGTACCACGAGCCGTCGAGATACATGCCGATTTCTCCTTTGGAAGCGGGGACCGGAACACCTGACGGATGTCCGTCCGGATCGACCTCACAGATTTTTTCCACCTCTTCGAGAAATGCCTGCGGGGAACGTCCGTGCAGGTCATGGACAACGCGGTTGTAGTCCATGATCGAGAGCTCGTCCTCAGGAAAGAGAACGGAAAGAAAGAAGTTGTACTCCTCTTCTCCCGTATATCCGGGGTTCTGCTCCCTGCGAAGCTGTCCCACGCGCACGGCGGAGGCACAGCGGTGGTGACCGTCGGCGATGTAAATGCTGTCCATGCCGGAAAAGGCTTCCCGGATCCGCGCGCAGTCCTCAGCTCCGGAAATGATCCAGACGCGGTTGCGGACGCCGCCGTGAGAGGCAAAATCACAGACCGGATCCGAGGCGGTCGTTTTTCTGACAACGGCGTCTATGACCGCATTTTTCCGGCAGCACAGGAAAATCGGACCTGTCTGGGCATTGCAGGCGTCCACGTGACTGATCCGGTCCTGTTCCTTGTCGGCGCGGGTGTTCTCATGTTTTTTGATGACATTGTTCAGATAGTCATCGATGGAGGCGCAGGCGACGATCCCGGTCTGGGTCCTGCCGTCCAGGCTCTGCGCGTAGACGTAGTAGCAGGGGGCGGGATCCTGTATAAAGCGGCCGGTTTCAATCCATTTCAGGAGCAGGTCGGAAGCATGGGTGTAGACCTCCGGCGCATAGATGTCGGTCCCCTCCGGAAGTGTGGTCTCCGCCCGGTCAATCGCGAGGAACGAGCCGGGGTGCTCCGCGACAAACGCGCGGGCTTCCGCGCGGGAATACACATCATAGGGAAGGGCAGCAATCTCCGCTTCGAGGCCCGGGGCAGGACGAACGGCGGCAAAAGGCCTGATTTCAGCCATTTTCTCTCCTTTATCATGTACAAATATCACGTGAGGACAGCCGCACAAATCAATGCGTCAACCGGCGTAGGATTGGTTCGTGCTATTTGATGACGCGCACGCGGTACACGCCGCTGACCTCGCCGAGCTGCCGGATGACGGCATCAGAAGCCCGCGAATCGGTATCAATCAGGGTATAGGCGACTTCTCCGCGGGATTTGTTGGACATTTCAGCGATGTTAACGCATTCCGCGCCCATGATGCGGGTGAAGTTGGTGATCATGTTCGCCTGGTTTTTGTGGAAAATGCTGATGCGGCCCGCAGACTGACAGACTCCCATGCTGCAGTTGGGGTAATTTACGCTGTTCACGATATTTCCGTTTTCCAGGTAGTCGCGCAGTTCCGTGACAGCCATTTTCGCGCAGTTGATCTCCGATTCCTCGGTGGAGGCCCCTAGATGGGGGGTGGTGATACAGCCTCGCTTTCCGGCCACGGTGGGATTCGGGAAGTCCGAGACATAGCGGCGGATTTTTCCGGCGTCAATAGCCTCGACGACGGCCTTTTCGTCGACCAGCAGGTCGCGGGCCATATTGATGAGGACGATGCCGTTTTTCATCTGGCGGATAGCATCGGCGCTGATCATGCCGCGGGTGGAATCCAGGAGCGGGACATGGATCGTGATATAATCGCACTCCGCGTAGATGTCCTCGATCCGGATCACGTGGTTGATCTTGCGGGAGAGATGCCAGGCGGAGTCGACAGAGACATAGGGGTCATAGCCGTAGACGTCCATGCCGAAGTTGACGGCGGTGTTGGCGACGCGGACACCGATGGCGCCCAGGCCGATGATGCCGATCTTCTTCCCTTCCAGCTCCGTGCCGGCAAACTGTTTCTTTTCCTTCTCGGCGGTCTTCGCGATGTCGGGGTTATTCCAGTTGGAACGGACCCAGTCGACACCTTCCACAACGTCGCGGGAAGCCAGGAGCATGCCGGCAAAAACAAGCTCCTTGACGCCGTTGGCATTGGCGCCGGGAGTGTTGAAAACGACAATGCCGTTTTCGACGCAGCGCTGCAGCGGGATATTGTTCACGCCGGCGCCGGCGCGCGCGATGGCAAGAAGGTTTTCGGAAAACTCCATGTCGTGCATGGCCGCGCTGCGGACCAGAATGCCCTGCGCCTCGCGGACCTCATCGACCTGTTCATATTGGGAAGTGAAGTTTTTCAGTCCGATGGGAGAAATATTATTCAGGCAATGAAATTTATACATGATTGTATACTCGCTTCTTTCCAGATACAGTTTACTGTAAAAGCTCCGGCGCTGCGATCAGACACCGCGCAAGCTCGCTTGCAGCGGGGGCTGATTATTGCGCCGGGCCACATGTATGAGCAAAAAAGCAGCGCGATGCGAAAGCGAGCCATGCGATTTGCGAATACATGTGGCAGGATTGCGGTGCAATCCGAAGAGCTTTTACTCCCCGGTGGAGCCGGGAAGCCCCGGCATGGAAGTTTACTGCGCCGGGTGTTTCTCTTCGAAGTCCTTCATGAAGGCGACGAGCTTTTCGACACCTTCGATGGGCATGGCGTTGTAGATGCTGGCGCGCATGCCGCCGACGCTGCGGTGGCCCTTGAGGCTGACGAGGCCTTCCTTTTCCGCTTCCTTGACAAAGAGGGCTTCGAGGTCCTTGTCGCCGATGACGAAGGGGACGTTCATGAGGGAGCGGTCCTCCCTGCGGACGGTGCCCTTAAAGAGGCTGCTGCTGTCGAGATAGTCGTACAGGAGCTTCGCTTTTTTCTCATTGTTCGCTTTAACCGCCTCGAGGCCGCCCTGTTTCTTGATCCATTTAAAGACCTTGCCGCAGATGTAGATGCCGTAGCAGGGAGGTGTGTTGAAGAGGGAGTCATTGTCGGCCTGCGTCTTCCACTTGAGCATGGTGGGGGTGCCGGGGAGGACGTCATCGGTGATCAGGTCTTCGCGGATGATCGCGATCACGACGCCGGCGGGGCCGATGTTCTTCTGTACGCCGCCGTACATCACGGCGTATTTCGTGATGTCCACGGGTTCGGAGAGGAAACAGGAGGAGACGTCCGCCACGAGGTCATGGCCCTTGGTGTTGGGAAGCTGTTTGTACTTTGTGCCGTAAATGGTGTTGTTCTCGCAGATGTAGACGTAGTCCGCGTCCTCGGGAATATCGAGGTCGGAGCAGTCCGGAATATAGCTGAAGGTCTTGTCCTCGGAAGAGGCGACGGCGATGGCATCGCCGTATTTTTTCGCTTCCTGCCAGGCCTTTTTTGCCCACTGGCCTGTCACGATATAGGCGGCCTTTTTGTTTTTCATCAGGTTCATGGGAACCGCGGAGAACTGGCTCCATGCGCCGCCCTGTAAAAACAGAACCTTGTAGTTGTCCGGGATCGACAGAATGTCGCGGAGGTCTGCTTCGGCTTCTTTGATGATGCCGTCAAAGACTTTCCCGCGGTGGCTCATTTCCATGACGGACATGCCGCTCCCCTTATAATCAAGCATTTCGTCCGCAGCTTCGCGGAGCACTTCCTCGGGCAGAACCGCGGGACCGGCGGAAAAATTGTAGACTCTCTTCATTTTCATTCTTCTCCTTGTTTCGTTTTGCCGGCGCGGGCACAGGGCGCTGAAGCGGAAGAACCGTCCCGGGCGCTGCGCCGCATGATCGTTCCTTATTTCTTTTTCTTCATATCGATTTCATCAAAGGCTTCCTCGATCGAGGCTCCGGGGGAAACCATGGGGAATACCTTGTCATCCTGTTCGATCACGCAGTTGATGACGATGGGCTCCGTGGAAGCGAGGGCTTCCTTCAGGGCGGGTTCCAGCTCGTCGACGCGCGTCACATTTATGGCGCGGCAGCCCAGGCCCTCCGAGACTTTGCAGTAATCGACTTTGTCCTCGATGACGGTGGCGCTGTAGCGTTTTCCGTAATAAAGAGTCTGCCACTGGCGGACCATGCCGAGGGCGCGGTTGTCGATGATGATCTCGATGATCGGGATATTATAGCGGCTCGCGGTGGCGAGTTCGTTCATGTTCATGCGGAAGCATCCGTCGCCGCCGATGTTGATGACAGTGCGGTCCGGGCAGGCGATCTTTGCGCCGATCGCCGCGCCGATGCCGTAGCCCATGGTGCCCAGTCCGCCGGAGGAAAGGAAAGTCCTCGGACGGGAGAAGGTGTAGTACTGGGCAGCCCACATCTGGTGCTGGCCGACGTCTGTCACAATAATCGCGTTCCCGTGGGTCAGCTCATCGAGTTTTTCAATCAGAAGCGGACAGGTGAGCTTTGACCGGTCGTAATTGAGGGGATAGGATTCGCTGAGCTGGCGGGTGTAGCGCAGCCAGTCCGGGTGGGACTGCTGCAGGAGCTTGCGGTTGATCTTCTGCAGTACCTTTTTGAGGTCTCCGATAATGGAGTAGTCGACCTTGATATTCTTGTTGATTTCCGCCGGGTCGACGTCGATGTGCAGGATCTTCGCGCCGGAGGCAAAGGTACTGGCGTTGCCGATCACGCGGTCGGAAAACCGCGCGCCCAGGGCGATCAGAAGATCGCAGCGGCTGACCCCGAGGTTGGAGGCTTTGGTGCCGTGCATGCCGAGCATGCCGGTGTAACGGGGATCGTGCCCGTCAAAGGCGCCCTTGCCCATCAATGTGTCGCAGACAGGCGCGTCGATGCGCTCCACGAACTCTTTGAGGACGTCGGAGGCGTCGGAAATGACGGCGCCGCCGCCCACGAGGACGAAGGGTTTTTTTGAGGCTTTGATCATATTCACGGCCGTCTGGATCTCTTCGTCTTCAATTTTCTGCTCCGGCACCGGCAGGTAGAGGTCGGGAACCGCCGGTTCATAGTCGCAGGCAGCGCCGGTGACGTCCTTGGGAACATCCACGAGGACGGGACCGGGGCGTCCGGTCCTGGCAATGGCAAACGCGTTGCGGATGGTCTCCGCGAGGTTCTGCACATCCTTGACGATCCAGCTGTGTTTGGTCACGGGCATGGCGATGCCGTTGATATCGACCTCCTGGAAGGAGTCCTTGCCCAGAAGGGGGAGGGTCACGTTGCACGTGATGGCGACGAGCGGAACGCTGTCCATATAGGCGGTCGCGATGCCTGTCACGAGGTTTGTGGCGCCGGGGCCGCTGGTCGCCATGCACACGCCGACTCTGCCCGTCGCGCGCGCGTAGCCGTCCGCCGCGTGGGAGGCACCCTGTTCGTGGCTGGTCAGGTAATGATGGATTTTGTCACTGTTTTTATATAATGCGTCGTATACATTCAGGATCGCACCGCCCGGATAGCCGAAAACGGTGTCCACACCCTGCTCGAGCAGGCACTCGACGATGATATCCGCACCTGTTAATCTCATTTGGTTCATCTCCTTCCTGCGGTTCCCTGACCCGGATCATCTTCCGGGGCGGCACAGGCCGCATCATCCTGTGTGTCAGGGGATATTTCCCGACGGTCTGTGCCGAAGGATCTTTCCCTGGGGCACAGACCGGGTTAAACACATCAGGCCTTCGGAATCTGGAGGACAGCGCCGCGGTTTCCGCTTGTGACGAGCGCGGCGTATCTCTGCAGGTATCCGTCTTTGACGCGGGGTTCGCGGGGCTGCCATGCGGCCCTGCGCGCGGCGAGCTCCTCGTCGGAAACCTTCACCTCAAGTTTGTTCGCCGGGATGTCGATGGAAATGATATCGCCTTCCTCGACAAGGGCGATGGGGCCGCCGACGGCCGCCTCGGGAGAGACGTGGCCGATGGATGCGCCCCGGGAAGCGCCGGAGAAACGTCCGTCGGTGATGAGTGCGACGGTGGAGTCAAGTCCCATGCCGGCGATCGCGGAGGTGGGGTTGAGCATCTCGCGCATGCCGGGGCCTCCCTTGGGGCCTTCGTAGCGGATGACGACGACGTCCCCGTGGTTGATCTTTCCGCCGGTGATGGCGGCGATGGCGTCCTCTTCGCAGTCAAAGACACGGGCGGGCCCTTCGTGGACCATCATCTCGGGAAGGACGGCGCTGCGCTTGACGACGCCGGTGTCCGGTGCGAGATTTCCCTTGAGGACGGCGATGCCGCCGCTCTGCATGAAAGGATTGTCGATGGGGCGGATGACTTCGGGATCCGTGTTGACACAGCCGGCAATGTTCTCGCGCATTGTCTTCCCGGTGACCGTGATCAGGTCAAGGTTCAGCAGATCCTTTTTCGCCAGTTCGTTCATGACGGCGTAAATGCCGCCCGCCTCGTTCAGGTCCTCCATGTAGGTCGGGCCGGCGGGGGCGAGGTGGCAGAGGTTCGGTGTCCTGTCGGAGACTTCGTTCGCGATCTCCATGTTGATCTCGACGCCTGCCTCGTGCGCGATGGCAGGCAGGTGGAGCATGGTGTTCGTGGAGCAGCCGAGCGCCATATCCATGGCGAGGGCGTTCATGAACGCTTCCTTCGTCATGATGTCGCGGGGACGGATGTCTTTTTCCACGAGCTCCATGATCTTCATGCCGGCGTGCTTGGCAAGGCGGATGCGCGCGGAGTAGACGGCCGGGATCGTGCCGTTGCCCTGAAGACCCATACCGATCGCCTCCGTGAGGCAGTTCATGGAGTTGGCCGTGTACATGCCGGAGCAGGAGCCGCAGGTCGGGCAGACCTTCTCCTCGTACTCGACGAGCTTTTCTTTCGTCATCGTACCCGCCGCGACGGAGCCGACAGCTTCAAAAATGGAGGAGAGGCTGCGCTTTCTGCCGTCGATCCGGCCGGCAAGCATGGGGCCGCCGGAGACGAAGATCGTAGGGATGTTGACGCGGGCCGCGGCCATCAGAAGGCCGGGGACATTTTTGTCGCAGTTGGGAATCATGACGAGACCGTCAAAGCCGTGCGCCTTTGCCATGCACTCTGTGGAATCCGCGATCAGATCCCTTGTGACAAGGGAATACTTCATGCCGACGTGGCCCATGGCGATGCCGTCGCAGACCGCGATAGCGGGGAACATAACCGGCATGCCGCCGGCCATGGCGACGCCGAGCCTGACCGCTTCCGCGATCTTGTCGAGATTCATGTGACCGGGCACGATTTCATTGTAGGAGCAGACGATGCCGATCATCGGCCGCCTTCTCTCCTCCTCGGTGTAGCCGAGCGCGTTGAACAGACTCCTGTGGGGAGCGGTCGAGACGCCTTTTTTGACAGAATCACTCTTCATGATAGTTTACCTCTTTGATCAAAAAACAATGTCGTTTCTGTAATCTGAACAATTATTATCTTGAACAATTTCCAACAATTTCTCTATCTGAATACTGCAGCCTCTGAACCTGCCTGTATTACAGTCTCTCGCAGACGCGGTCGCCCAGTTCGTCGCATTTCTGCACGGTACAGGCGGCAGCGGATTCGCCGCGGGGCATCAGGTCCGCGCTTCTGTAACCGTCGGCAATGGTTTTCCGGACGGCCGCTTCGATGGCGTCGGCTTCCTCCTGCAGGCCGAAGGTGTAGCGGAGCATCATGCCGGCGGACAAAATAGTGGCGATCGGATTCGCGATGTTTTTGCCGGCGATGTCCGGGGCGCTGCCGTGGCTTGGCTCATACAGGCCGAAGCTCGTCTCGTTGAGGGAGGCGCTGGAGAGCATGCCGATCGAACCGGTGATCATACTGGCCTCATCGGACAGGATGTCTCCGAACATGTTCTCTGTGACAATGACATCGAACTGCTCGGGCTCGAGAACGAGCTGCATGGCGCAGTTGTCGACATACATATTGGAAAGAGAGACTTCCGGATATTCTTTCGCGACTTCAGCGACAATCCTGCGCCAGAGCCTGGAAGTGTCCAGCACATTGGCCTTGTCGACGCTGCAGACTTTTTTCCCGCGCTTCATGGCGATGTCGAAGGCGGTCTTCGCGATGCGCCGGATCTCGTTTTCATCGTATTTGAGGGTGTCGACCGCTGTTTCGACGCCGTCGATGACCTTTGTGTAACGGTCTCCGAAATACAGGCCGCCGGTCAGCTCACGGACGATGATCAGGTCAAAGGTCCGGCCTCCGTCCTTTGCCGCCAGCGGGCACGCGTCCGCCAGATCCCTGTACAGGTAGGCGGGGCGCAGGTTCGCGTACAGGCCGAGTGATTTGCGGAGCTTCAGGAGTCCTGCTTCCGGGCGGAGCTGCGGATCGAGCCTGTACCAGGGGGAAGTCGCCGCGTCCCCTCCGATCGAGCCCATCAGCACCGCGTCACAGCCGCGCGCGGTCTCGATGGCTTCGTCTGTCAGAGGAACGCCGCAGGCGTCGATGGAACAGCCGCCCATGAGAATTTCCGTGTAACGGATGGTATGTCCATACCGGGCGCAGACTGTATCCAGCACTTTGACGGCCTGCGCAGTGATCTCCGGTCCGATCCCGTCTCCGCGGATCACGCCGATTTTCATGTCCATGATAAACCTCTCTGCAATAGAAATAATAAAAACACCTGGGAAAACATTCGCACTCTGAAGCTCTCTGATCAGGCACAAAAGAGCCGAAAACAACAGCGCGAAACGTCTGAAACTCTGAAGAACTGAATCACTGAAGCGCTAAAGCACTAAAGTGCAGGCGTGCTCTGCAGCCGCACACCTGCACAAAAGATTGCACTGTTTATGACAGATTCGATTCGGATTTTAAGCCGGATTTATTCATCCGGATGATCCGGTCCGGATCGTTTAAAACGGATGATCTATGCGGATCCCGGCAGCAGAATCCCGGCCCGCGCAGGCGGGATCCGCGCCGCGCGGCAAAAACGCCGGCCGGATGCGGTTTATTCGCCCTTCTCCTCCGCGTCCTCCGGCTTCTCGATATGGACGATCGCGGCGCGCTGCATGGGAATGCGGCAGTTTTTGTTATATCCGAATTCGACAATCACGGTATCTCCGTTGATATCGATGCAGACTCCGTAAAAGCCGGACGATGTCAGGACAGTATCTCCCACAGCGAGGGTGGAAAGCATGGCTGCTTTTTCCTTCTCCTGTTTCTTCTGGGGACGGATCATGAAAAAATACAGTGCTCCGAAAATTGCCGCGTAAACAAGGATCATACTGACCCCGCTGAATCCGGCTCCGCTTAACATCATGCCATTCATCTTTACTTTTCTCCTCCAATCTCTTTTTCGTTGGCAATATGGCTTTTTTTCGCGCCATTTCAATATAATACAACAAGTCCCACCGGATTTACAACACTTTTCTCAGGAGTCCTCGCCTTCGCGCATCTGCTCCAGTGTTTTCTTTTTGAAACCGGCGTAGCCGCCTTCGTCCAGGGCGTCCCGGATTTCCTCCATCAGGCGGTTGTAAAAATAGAGGTTGTGCATCACGCCCATGCGCAGGCCCAGGGCTTCCTGCGCCTTGTAGAGATGCCGCAGATAGGCTCTCGAGTAGCCGCCGCGGCATACGGGACAGCCGCAGCCTTCTTCGATCGGCCGGTCATCCTCGGCATAGCGGGCGCTTTTGATGTGGACAGTTCCCTTTTTTGTATACAGATTTCCGTGCCTGCCGTTGCGGCTCGGGTAGACGCAGTCAAAAAAGTCGATGCCGCGGTCAACGCACTCCAGGATATTTTCTGGTGTGCCGACCCCCATGAGGTAGGTGGGCCTGTCCGCGGGGAGATGCGGGACCGTGTCGTCAAGGACACCGTACATCTGCTCGTGGGTTTCGCCGACAGCGAGGCCGCCGACGGCATAGCCGTCCAGTTCCATCTCGGCGATCCGCCTGGCGTGGTCGATCCGTATGTCGTGGTAAACCGCCCCCTGATTGATGCCGAACAGCAGCTGGCCGGGATTGACGGTGTCCTCCCGGGCGTTCAGCTGCCGCATCTGTATCCGGCAGCGCTCCAGCCAGCGCGTGGTCCTGTCCACGGAGCGGGCTACATAATCGCGCTCCGCGAGCGCGGGCGGGCACTCGTCAAATGCCATGGCGATCGTCGAGCCCAGATTGGACTGAATGCGGATGCTCTCCTCCGGACCCATGAAAATCTTCCTGCCGTCGACGTGGGACCGGAAGGTGACTCCCTCCTCTTTGATGCTGCGCAGGTCCGCGAGGGAAAAGACCTGAAATCCGCCGGAGTCTGTCAGGACCGGGCGGTCCCAGCGCATAAACCGGCGGATTCCGCCCCTGCGGCGGACCAGATCGTCCCCGGGACGCACGTGCAGATGATAGGTATTGCACAGGGCGACCTGTGTGCGGATCGACCGGAGATCATCGGAGGAAAGTCCGCCCTTGATGGCGCCCGCAGTCGCAACATTCATGAAAACAGGGGTCTCGATGACCCCGTGCACCGTCGTCAGACGGGCTCTTTTCGCCCGGCCTTCCCGTTTTAAGAGTTCGTACATGTCTGTGCCTGTGCCTCCATATTCTTTTTATGGCTGAAAAAGATGCATGACACTGCCTCGAATCCGGCGTTTCCCGCGCAAAGAAAAGCAGGAGGAACCCTCCGTCGGAATCCTCCTGCGGTCTTTTTCAGGGAACAAACCGGATGATCAGGCCTTTACAGCTGGTCCGGCAGCAGTTTGTGGAAGATGATGCAGTTCGGTTTGTCGATCTGAATCTCTTTGGAGGACATGATCAATGTCTTTTTCTCCATGTCCACTGCGAAAAAGGTCATGGTATCGGATTCATGATTCAGGCTGACCAGATGCCTGTCGTCCGGGAACAGGGCGGCATCCTTGGGATATTCTCCGCTGATCGGAAGGCAGAGCACCTTTTCCAGATGACCGTTGTCCTGATCGATTTTGAAGATGACAACGGAGTTGTCTCCCGCGTTTGAACTGATCAGATATTTGAAATCCGAGGAAAAATTCAGCGCGCTGGCCGCGGAGCCCGTCGCGTGATAATCATTCAGTGTGGGGACGGTCTGGATCTTCTGAAAATCCGGGACGCCGTTTACTTCATGATAGAAATAAACATCAATCAGGTTTTTCAGCTCGTGCACGACATAAAGATAATGGCCGTCGATAGAGAACTTCAGATGACGGGGGGCGGACTCCAGCTCGGAGTGGAGGATCCCGTACTGCTTGATCTTCCCGGTCTCGTGATTAAAGGTATAGATATTTATATGATCCATCCCGAGATCGGCGACGCACAGATATTTATTGTCGCGGGTCATCTTGACACACTGGACATGGGGGCGGAAATTGCGCTCCGCGATGCTGCCGAGTCCCTTGAGATAAAGCTCGTCCGTGATCTCCCCGATGGAGCCGTCCTCTCTGAGCCGCAGGACGGTGATCTTTCCGTCGTGATAGCTGCAGACAATAAGGAATTCATCCTTATAATCCGTCGAGAGATGGGAGCCGCGCATCCCGTTGATGCCGGCAAAGTTGAGCTTTTCGAGATTTCCGCCCGACGTGATCCGGAAGGATTCGATGCCGAAATCCGTGATGGAATACAGAAAACGCCCGTTGTGAGAGATTGTGACGTAGGAAGAGTTCGTAATGGGAATCTCACTCTTCTCCTGCAGCGTCCCGTTCTCGACATCGACATCGTAGACACGGATTCCGACCTTTTTTCCGCCGGACCTCGTATAGGAGGAGACATACGCGACAAATTTGTCTTCAGGCACATATCCGTATCTTGACAGATCCAGTTCTTTCGTGTTCTTTTCTGACATGCAGCACGTCCTTTCCGCAGCGATCCGCTTCTCTGCTATCATTCAGGGGCGTCTTGGAACCTGCGGCAGCGCCGGAAACCCGGGCAGCCGCTTCTTTTTTTACTTTATCATAAAACAGCAGGAATTGGTATCGGAAAAAAATGTTTCTGTACCTGTCCGCGGGGATTATGCGGCTGATGAAAAGAATTCGTTTAAACGCGGACGGTTCTCCTTCCGTTCCGATTTGTTTTGCGGCTGTGAAAAAGAAATCAGTACGGCGTGTACGGCTCTTCGTCCGGCCCGTTTTGTTTTGCGGCTGTAAAAAAGATATCAGTACGGCGTGTATGGCTCTTCATCCGGTCCGTCTTGTTTTTTGGCTGTGAAAACGGGCCTCTTTTAAACGCGCGTAGACCCGGAAACGGAAATTGCCTCCTGTCACATGCAGTCCAGATAATCCTGCAGGTCAAAATCGGGATTTTTGGCTGCCCGGAAGATGGTGCCGTAATTCCGTCCCTGGACGACCTCGTGGATGACCTTCATCTGTTGGCTGTTTACGATGACCATGTCACAGCCGCTCTGCGTCGCGATGACGGCAGCCTGGAGCTTGGTGCTCATGCCGCCTGTGCCGCTCTCGCTTCCCGTCGTCTGCTTGGCCATTTTCATCAGTTTTTCGTCCAGGACAGGAACATACTCGATAAAAGCGGCGTCCGGATTGACCCGGGGATCGTCGGTATACAGGCCGTCGACGTCGGACAGAAGAATCAGAAGATCTGCATTCATCAGTGAGGCGACCATGGCCGAGAGATTGTCGTTGTCTCCGACGGAATACTCGTACGTAGCAACGGAGTCATTTTCATTGACAATCGGAATGACGCCGAATTTCAAAAGCTCATTGAAGGTGTTGCACAGGTTGTATTTGCTCAGGGGATCGCAGATGGTGTTCTTGGTCATCAGGACCTGCGCGGAGATCTGGTTGTAGTCCGTAAAAAAGCGCTGGTAGGTCATCATCAGGCGCGCCTGGCCGATGGCCGCGCAGGCCTGTTTGACCGTGATCGGGCTGTCCTCCGCAAGCTCATCCCCGGAGTGGGTGTTCCGAAGCACCTCGCGGCCGACCGCAGTCGCGCCGGAGGTGACCAGGATGACGTCCCTGCCCTGGTTTTTCAGGTCGCTGAGCTCCCTGACCAGGACATCGATTTTATGATAATCGAGCCTGCCGGTGGAGGCGTGGAGCAGGGAGGAGGAACCCACCTTGACAACAATCCGCCTGCGCTCCCGCAGTTTCCAACGATAGGCGAGATTGGCGTCCGCCGAGTGGTCCATTGCCTGATTTGCCGCGTGCTCCCGGAGCAGTCCGGATGATTTGTGTTTTTCCATTGCGTTTGATTCCTTGTCTATTGCTGAGTCAGTGATCGATTAAGTGATATTTCCGGGCGATCGCCTCCGCCGCGCGGATGCCGTCCATGGCGGCGGACATGATTCCGCCCGCGTAGCCCGCGCCTTCCCCGCAGGGATAGAGGCCGGCAGCGCCAATGGATTCGAGGGTGACGCCGCGGGGGATCCGGACCGGGGAGGAGGTGCGGCTCTCAATGCCCGCGACAACAGCCTGTGCGCCGTTAAAGCCGGCAATCTTTTTCCCGAACTGCTCCATCCCCTCAATAAAATCCGCTGTCAGATCTTCCGGAAGCAGCGTATGAAGCGGAGCTGGTGTCCAGGCGCCTTTCGCTCGAAAATCCGGAATTGCGGAACCGGAGGATGTTTCAACGGTTCTTTCAGGTTCGATGGCGCTTTTCTCTTCCGGATCTGTTTTTTTCTCTTCCGGGAAACCGGAGCGGGTGTCTGCCGTAAAACCGGAACGGTTGTCATTAGTCATATCGCGGCGGTTGTCTTCCGGGGAGGCGGCGCGGAAAATATCGCGGAACGTCGTATACATCTGTACCGGAATTTTCCCCTTTCCGAGCTCCCGGGCCCGGCGCTCCAGCGCACGCTGAAAACGCAGTCCCGCGAGGGTGTCCCTGCTGCCGAATTCCTTCTCTCCGACCGTGATTACGACGGCGCTGTTGGCCCAGCCGCTGTCCCGGCCCTCGTCGCTCATCCCGTTGACGCACAGATGTCCGGGCTCGGAGGAAGCGTTGACGATATAGCCGCCCGGACACATGCAGAACGAGTAGACGCCGCGTCCGGAGGAGGCCTTTGCCGTCAGCTTGTAGGGCGAGGCGGAAAGGCGCATGGAAAGGAGCTTTTCCGGATTGGAAAAACCGTACTGACTGAGATCGATAAGCGGCTGCGGATGCGCCACCCGGAAACCGATGGCGAACGGTTTCTGTTCCATGGGAATTCCTTCCCGAAGCAGCTCGGCAATGGTGTCCCGGGCGCTGTGGCCGATCGCGAGGACCACCGCCTGCGCGGGCAGAAAGACCTGCGGCGCATCCGGATCCCGGGCGCTTCTGATGTTGATTCCACAGAGCTTCCGCGGGACCGGAGCGCAGTCCGGCGACGGGAATTCTTCGTTTCCGGAACCACTGCCGCGGGACTCACCGCAGGCGGAAATTTCGTTGCCGGCATTCCTTTGTCCGGAATCATCATGAGCGGAATCACCACAGCCGGAAAAATCATCGCCTGTACTCTTGTTCCCGGGCTCAAAATGAGCGGATTCACCAAGCTCGGAAACTTCATTGCCGGCATTCCATTGACCGGCGCTGTCCTGCGCGGACTGTCCGCTGCCGGATTCTTCGTCCGACAGGACAAGCCCCGTACAGATCGTCTCGAACAGGACTTCTCCCCCCGCGGCTTCGATCCGTTTCCGGATCGCCGGAATGACCGCGCGGAGGCGGTCCGTCCCGATATGAGGCTTCGCTTCATAGAGGATCGACTCCGGGGCGCCGGCATTCGCGAAAATCCTGAGGACCTGCCCGGAGCGGCCTGTTTTGTCGTTGATCTGCGTATTCAGTTTTCCGTCGGAAAAAGTGCCTGCGCCGCCCTCGCCGAACTGAACATTGGAGCCGGGATCCAGGACGCCGGTGCGCCAGAACCGCTCTACATCGACCGCGCGCTCCTCCATCCTCTTTCCGCGCTCAATCAGCAGCGGTCGGTATCCGTGCTCCGCCAGGAAGAGTGCGCAGAACAGGCCGGCGGGGCCTGCCCCGATGATGACCGGGCGCTCCTCTAAAGGCTCCGGTCCGGGAGATGGAAAACGATACGGGTCCGGGGGCGTCGTATCAACGTTCCTGTTCCGAAGGCGCCTCAGCAGTGCTGTCTCCTCCCGGCGGGACAGGCCGGTCTCCACATCGACCGTATAGATGTCAAACAGCTGCGGCTTTTTCCGCGCGTCTACGGAGTGCCGCGCGATCCGGTAGAAAGTGTTTTTCGCGGAACCCGGAGCCCGGAACTGTTCCGCCTGCGCGAAAGGCTGCAGAGAGAGACTTCGCAGCTCCAGTTTCAGCGTTTTTCTGATCTTTGATTCCAGTGCTTCCGGAGCCGAACCGCACGGAAGCCTGATCTGCGAGATTCTGATCATTTTTTCTGCCCTGTTCACGGATGTGCCGCGCCGGATTCCGCTTTCTGCTTTGTTGATTCCGTGGTTCGAGAATCCTGCATCGCCTCTGTCTGATCGCTTCTGTTCAACCGCCTCTGTCTGATCGCTCCGCTGTGAATCGCGGCGTGTGGATTTACATTTGATCACCCCGGTTCGACCGCCTCTGTTTGATCGCCCCGGTTCAATCGTCCCTATTTACGGATGTGCCCCGCCGGATCCGGTTGTCCCGGCTGCGGGAAGTCCCGCCGCGGCCCTTCCCGCGATCACGCCGCTGGTCATGGCCCACTGCAGATTGTAGCCGCCGCATCGCCCGTCGACATCGAGAAGTTCGCCGGCCAGGTAGAGGCCCGGGCAAAAACGGGATTCCAGACTGTCGGTGACTTCCCGCAGGGGAACGCCTCCGCAGGTCACCTGCGCATGTTCAAAAGACCGGACGGAAGTGATCGGAAGTTCGAAATCCCTGAGCGTCCACAGGAGGCGGCGCAGCTGATTGTCGGAAAGGCGCCTCGCCTTCATTTCCGCCTGCAGAGAATAGCGGGCGAGCAGCAGGTCGATCACCTTCCTGTGGGCGAGCCCCAAAAGGAGATCCCCCAGCATCTGGCCGCGGTCTTCCAGAAGCCGCTCTTCTACGATCTGCGCGTACCGGAGCCGGTCGATCTCCGGAAGAAAATCAATGCGGACGGACAGCTGCCGTCCCTGCGAGAGCAGGCGGGCGGCGCGCCCGCTGAGCTGAAAGACCGGAATCCCGGAGATCCCGTAATCCGTGATCTGCAGCTCTCCCTCCTCCCGGATCCCACCGCCGGCGCTTTCAATCATGGCGGCATCGGCGGCTGTAAGAGGACCGGCTTCGTCTCCGTCCGGTGCTGCGCGGCCGGCCCTATAAGCGGTTTCGGGGATGGTTGTTTCACATCCGGGATGAAAAGATGTTCCGCAGGTGGTCTCACAAACGGATTCATAAGCAGTGCTGCAGGCGGACGCGGAAGCGCTTTCGTCCTGCAGCAGGAGGACCGAGGCATGGCAGCGGACGCCGGCGGCGCGCCGGATCAGCGGATCATCTGTGACCAGCTGCGTCAGCGCCGGCAGCGGAGGGACAATTTTATGGGAAAACGCCCCTGCAAACCGGTATCCGTCCCCCGCGCAGCCGAAGGAAGGACCCGCGAGCCCGCCGGTGCAGAGGATCACTGCGTCAAAAAATGACAGCTCCTTTGCGGTTTCTGTTCTGCCGGCCGCACGCGCGTTTTTTTTCCCGGAGGGGGAGGCCGGTGCGGCGGACAAGGCGGTCTGTATACAGAAACGGCGGCTGTCACCGGTGTGATCCGACGCGTTATTCCGCCCTTTCTTCCCGGCGGCATTCTCTGCAGGATCGATGCGAAGGACCTGCCTTCGCGTGAGGATCCGGATTCCGAGTCGCCCCATCTCTTTTTCCAGCGCTCTCGCGACCGTCTCCGCCTGGTCGGTGCGCGGGTAGACATATCCGTCCCTGCTGTGGACCGGGACGCCCATCCGCGAAAAGAGCCCCAGCAGATCCTCGCGGGAAAACCGCCCGAGCATCTCCATTACCTTTGGGACATCCCCGTCGCCTTCGCCGGCGTGGTAACATGAGGAATCCAGAAAGAGATTTGTCAGGTTGCATTTCCCGTTTCCGGTCGCGTAGATTTTTTTCGCGGGCTTTT
>JAUNJS010000411.1 GCA_030533125.1 Eubacteriales bacterium
AGACTATATCAAAAGGGCCAAGGCGATCCTGATCTCCGGTACCGCGCTTGCGGAGAGCCCTTCCCGTGAGGCGGCCCTCAAGGCGGTCATGCTGGCGAGGCGCGTCGGCACGAAGATCATCTTTGATATCGACTACAGAAACTACAACTGGAAGAACATGGATGAGATTTCCATCTACTGCTCGATCGTCGCCAAGGAAGCGACCGTCATTCTCGGCTCCCGTGAAGAGTTCGACCTGACCGAGAAGGAGATCAAGCCCGGCATGTCCGACAGAGGCAGCGCGAAGCTCTGGCACAGCTACCACGCCAGGATCGTTGTCATCAAGCACGGGATGCAGGGTTCCACCGCCTATACCCGCGACGGACAGCAGTTCAGCATCCGTCCTTTCCCGGTGCAGGCACGCAAGGGCTTCGGCGGCGGCGACGGCTATGCCTCCGGCTTCCTGTATGGCCTTTTCCAGGGCTGGGAGATCATCGACTGCCTGGAGTTCGGCTCTGCCGAGGCGTCCATGATGGTCCGCGCGAACAACTGCTCCGATTCCCTTCCGAATCCGGAACAGGTGAGGGCGTTTATTCAGGAAGAAAAGGAAAAATACGGTGAGATGATCGCGCGCGTGTAAAAAAGGATCTGTCCGGAGCAGTCCCTCGCATAATAATACTGCGCGGGACGCGCGAAGCAGCGCGCAGTTTATTCATACATGTTTGTGAACAGAAGGTCATGGCCATAAACATGAAAGAGAGAACAGTAGAAAGACGGGGGAGCGTGCAGCTCCTCCGTCTGTTTTCGAGTGAAGAGGACTGAAGTGAAAAATGTATCCCGCATGCCCGGAGGAAAACCGCGGCGGCTGCTGCGGACCGGCCCGTATGCCTGAAGCAAAGAGAAAAGAACCGGAGCGGAAAACGGAGAGAAATGAACCGGAGAGGGAAGAATATGTATGACGTTACTGTGATCGGACCTGCCGTGATCGATATCCTGGCTTCGCCGTTTGATATGGAGGTGGTCATGGCCGGATTCCGCGATCTGGATCAGATCAAAATGTCTTTCGGGGGAGATGCCCTGAACGAATCGGTCGTCCTGGCCAGGCTGGGGAAAAAGGTCCAGCTGATCAGCAAGGTGGGAGATGATGTGGCCGGGCGGCGGATCATAAGCTATCTGGAGGAAAACGGAGTCCCTGCTGACGGTGTCCGCGCGCAGCAGGGACTGGATACGGCGATCAACATCGCGCTGATTGACAGGGACGGCGGACGTAGATTTCTCATGAACCCGCACAGCAGTCTCCGGATGCTGGGACCTGAAGATGTACTGCCCCGGGTGGATCGGATGGCGGGCATCGTCAGCTTCGCCAGCATGTTTATCTCCCCTCTGTTCACGATTGAGGAGATGGAAACGCTCTTTTCGGAAATCAAAAAAAGCGGCCGCATGCTGGTGGTGGATGTCACGCGGCCGAAAAACGGGGAGACCTTTGAGGACATCCGGCGTCTTCTTTCCTATATAGATGTTTTTGCGCCCAACGACGAGGAGATCGGACTTCTGACGGGAATCCGCGATCCCCGCCGCAATGCGCGGCTGCTCACGGAAGCCGGTGTAAAGGCGGCGGTCATCAAGACCGGGAGCGAAGGGTGCCTCGTCGGGACAGACGGACGGCTCGAAAGAGTGCCTGCGGTTCCCGGCGTACGCTGCGTCGACACCACCGGGGCGGGCGATACTTTTACAGCCGGCCTGATCGCCGGACTCTGTGAAGGCAGGGAACTGACGGACTGCGCGCGCCTGGGATGCGCCGCCGCCTCCTGCTCGATCGAGCAGATCGGCGCCACGGACGGCGTGCGGGATCTCTCCCGGGTGATGGAGCGGTATGCAGAGATCAGATAAGCTCTGCCGCGGCGGGAAACGCCGTTTGTCCCGTTTATGCATGCAGCTGTCCTGAAGTACACGGGACACAATGCTTTGCCGGAGCCGATTGCGCGGCCGCTTCGCTGCCCCGGCATCCGCCCGCGCTCAGAAGCCGATGTTTTTGCGCGATTTGCGGTTCTCCCGCCGCAGCAACGCGCCGTCCCAGCGGGCTTCCTCGACAAAGTTCTGCACATCCAGTCCGTAGGGGATCGGGACGGGTTTTCCGTCCGGGGAGATGGAGACGTAGGTCAGGAACGCGCGGTTCATCGCGCGCCGGTAGCCCTCATTGTCCTCCACATAGGAATCCACGCGGACTTCGCAGGAGGTGGTTCCCACATAGGTCATGCGGGCGATCAGCACGACGATGTCGCCCAGGTACGCGCCCCGCTTGAAGGTCAGGTTGTCAATGGAAGCGGTCGTCATGCGCTGCCCTGTGTGGCGCATGGCGCAGGCACCGGCGGCCACGTCGATCCAGGAGACAAGTACGCCTCCGAACAGGCGTCCGCTGTCATTTATGCTGTCATAGAGGACGACATGGGTGCATTCCGTCTGTGAGAATTCAACGGGACGTTTCGGGCGCGGGTCGTTTTTTCCGTAGTCAGAACCCTGTTTTCCAAGTCCTGTATTCAAGTCGTTCATTTTTTCACCTCCCGGTTTTGTTGTCCGCTGCTGTCTTCGGGTGAATCTGTGTCATGAGCCGCTGACATGCGGCGTTCAAGTATGTTTTCCGTCAGTTCCTCGGGCTCATAGGGGAGCGTCTTCGCGAGAAAGCCCATTTCCCAGAGACGGTTTTCGATCATGTCCAGAGCGGATTCCGACGGGGCAAACAGTGTATGGTAGTGGTATCCCTCTGTCGTCGTGGACAGCAGGGAGGACTTGCCGCTGCGGATCGATTCCATAAAAGCCTGCACGTCGAGGCGGGAGCGGATATTCAGTTCCCCGCGGATGATGCCGTAAACCCTGTGGCTCACAAAAACATCTTTTACGACCGCGCCGCAGTCCACAAAGAGATTCAGCTCCTCCTCGCACTCTTCACGTGAATGGTGGACTTTAAAGACCCTTCTGGCGAGATGCTCTCCGAGGATGATATAACCCTGGTTTGTGGAAGTGATTTCCACACCCTCTGCCCGCAGCAGCGCGACATCTGTGACGATGACCTGCCGGCTCACGGACAGACTCCTCGCGAGAGCGGATCCGGAAACCGGAGTGCCGGAATTTTCAAGTATTGTTTTCAGCCTGGCCCTTCTCTCTGCAGCCTTCATGCGCGCAACCCTCTCTGTTGACTATGGACCTGTCACTTAAGGATTGCCACGCAAATAAATGCTCCATCTGGCGTGTCTTTTTCTCCGATCT
>JAUNJS010000412.1 GCA_030533125.1 Eubacteriales bacterium
CGGGAAATTGCCTGATTCGGGAGATTGTCTGATCGGTCTTTTGAATTCAACTGTATATTTCTGCTGAACACATGGAGTATTAATATGGCAGATAACAAGAGAATGTATCCCGGCATGCGCAGATGTTCATTCTGTAACCGGACGGAAAACATGGTCAACCGGCTTATTTCCGGACCGGAGGGGATTTATATCTGTGATGAGTGCGTCGCGATCTGCATGGATATTCTGGAGGAGTCCGAGCGGGACGAGACCATGTCTCTTTCCACGCTCGATACGGACGGCATCAAGCTCCTTAAACCCGCCCAGATCAAACGCTTTCTGGATGAGTACGTCATCGGGCAGGAGGACGCCAAAAAGGTTCTCTCAGTCGCGGTTTATAACCACTACAAGCGCATTGTCAGAGCGAGGGAGGATGAGTCCGACGACGGCGTGGAGCTGCAGAAAAGCAACATCCTGATGCTGGGACCCACCGGTTCCGGCAAGACCTACCTGGCGCAGACGCTGGCGAAAATCATAAACGTCCCCTTCGCGATCGCGGACGCGACGACGCTCACGGAGGCGGGCTATGTCGGAGAGGATGTGGAGAACATCCTGCTCAAGCTGATCCAGGCGGCGGACTACAACATTGAGCGCGCGCAGGTCGGCATTATCTATATCGATGAGATCGATAAAATTTCGAAAAAGGGCGAAAACGTGTCGATCACAAGGGACGTCTCCGGCGAGGGTGTGCAGCAGGCGCTGCTCAAGATCATCGAGGGGACGGTTGCTTCCGTTCCGCCCCAGGGCGGCCGCAAGCATCCGCAGCAGGAGCTGATCCAGATCGACACCAACAACATCCTGTTCATCTGCGGCGGCGCTTTTTCCGGCCTGGACAAGATCATTAACAACCGCATGGATAAACGTTCCATGGGCTTCCACGCGGAGATCCAGGACAAAGAGGAGAAAAAGCTCGGGAACGTGATCAAAAACGTTATGCCGGAGGATCTCACCAAGTTCGGGCTGATCCCCGAGTTTATCGGCCGTGTCCCCGTCGTGGTGACACTCGATGAACTGGACAGGGAGGCGCTGATCCGGATCCTTAAGGAGCCTAAAAACGCGATCCTGAAACAGTACCAGAAGCTGTTTTCCTATGACCGCGTCGAGCTCCGTTACGAGGACGACGCGGTTGAGGCGATCGCGGACAAGGCTATTGCCAGAGGAACAGGCGCGCGCGGACTGCGATCCATCATGGAAAAAACCATGATGGACGTCATGTATGAAATTCCCTCCGATGATACGATCGTCTCCTGCACCATCACGAAGGAGTCTGTGGAGGACGGCGCGCCTCCGAAGATCGAACACGGGGAAAAACCTCCGCTCCCGGAAAAACCGAGGGTGGCACGCACCGACAAAACCGCCAGGCAGCCCCGCCGCAGGAGAAAAGCAGCCCGCGCCTGACGGATGAGAAATACAGGATACTCGAATATGGTTATCAAATCAGTGAATCTTGCACTTGTCTGCGGGGTCACCAGCAAGATTCCGGCAGGATCCCTGCCGGAATTTGCGTTTGCGGGCAGAAGCAACGTCGGAAAATCAACCCTGATCAACGGGCTGATGAACCGCAAGTCGCTCGCGCGTGTGAGCGCCCAGCCCGGCAAGACGCAGACAATCAATTATTATGAGATCAACGGGGAGTTCCATCTGGTGGATCTGCCCGGCTACGGCTATGCGAAGGCAAATGTCAAAGTGAAGGAACAGTGGGGCAGGATGATCGAGCGTTATCTGCATACCAGCCGGACGCTCCGCACGGTTTTTCTGCTCCTCGATATCCGGCACGAACCGACCGGACAGGATGTCCAGATGTTTGACTGGATCCTGCAGGCCGGATTTACGCCAGTGGTGATTGCCACAAAGGCGGACAAAATCAAACGCAGTCAGCTGCAGAAGCAGCTGGCCATGCTCTGCAGGGTACTGCGCGAGGAGAGCCACGTGCTGAATGCCGCCGTGCCTGCGGAAGCCGACGGGCCTGCGGAAGCCGCGCGCGGGACAGCGCCCGCGCTGCGGATCATCCCGTGGTCGGGCCAGACAAAAGCCGGCCGCGAGGAGATCTACGCGGTGCTGGAAGAGCTGCTCGACACGGGGACATCCTGACACGCTGTCAAAAGGCATACCGCAGCTATAGGGCGGGGCATTGCGCGGCCCCAGGAAAGCTGCTGGACACGGGGACATCCTGACACGCTGACAAAAGGCATACCGCAGCTATAGGGCGGGGCATTGCGCGCCCCCGGAAAAGCCGGTTGGCAACGGGACATCCTGACAACCCGGCGGAGGCATTACACGGCCGGAGGAAACGACAGTGTCGAAAGACAGTACATGGTAGAAGGACATTACCGGAAGGAGGGACGGAAATGAGAAATAGATCCGGAAGCAGAAAGATTTATGCGTTTGGATCCCTTATCCTGGGGATCCTGCTGCTGATCTGGCCGGGGAGTGCCCTGAAGATGGCGTCCTACGTCTGCGGAATCGTTGTCATGGGAGGCGGTATCACCGCGATCCTGGCCCATTTCCGCGAAAGGCGGCGCGCGTACCGCGGAGGGATAAACCTCATTGCAGGGATTATTGTCACTGCTGTCGGCGGCTGGATCTTCCTCAATCCGGAAAATTTTGCCTCGATCATTCCGACGGCAATCGGATACCTCATCGTGCTCAGCGGCATCGTGAAGCTGACGGAGACATTCAGCCTGACGAAAGCCCATTACCGCAAATGGTGGGTTTCCCTTCTGGCGGGCGTGGTGACGATTTTTATGGGCATGCTTCTGGTCAACCACGCCTTCGGGATTGTCCTGACCATGGTCAGGATCGGGGGCGCCTTCCTTCTGTTCAACGGGATCTCGGACCTGTGGATCAGTGACAAAGTGGACACATATGTATACTTTGATCAGAAAACCTCCTCCAACAGACGGACCGGTGCCGGAGGCGGACAGAACGCGGCGGGGTACGATACTTCCGACCCCGATATTATCGACGCCGAGGATTACAGGGAACTGTGAGAATGCAAACCGGCAGAAACGCGGGAGCGCGCAGGCGCGCAGGGACAATGCTTTAACAGACTGAAACGGGTTTTTAAGCGGACAGCGGGAGCAAAGCTTCTTCTGTCCGTTTTCCATGTGCGCCCTGTTCACTGCTGACTGCGTGTTATCTCGAAAGCATGCCTGACTGCATGTTATCTCGAAAGAGTGCCTTGAGTTTTTAGAAAAAAAAA
>JAUNJS010000413.1 GCA_030533125.1 Eubacteriales bacterium
ACAACCGGCCGCATGGAAGATGCAGAGGATGAGGGTGTTTTTGTTTATCAGAAAGGAGGTATCGATTATGATCTGTCCTGTTTGTCATGCACATTTGGATGATGGCTCGAAGTTTATGAGGTTTGCTGCAGCAGTGTCAATCTATCAGATGTTCCGGAAGCAGAAATAACAGAAGCCGACGCCGTACCTGAACCGGAATCCGTAGTGCCGGAAGGCGCGGGGGCAGACGAAGGAACAGTGGCAGACAATGCGGGCCTGCCGCTTTCCGGGAAGTGAAGCAGGCTGGAGAGAAACCGGAATCTGCCTGTGAAAACTATAATTTTTGCTTTGGGAAATTTAGTAGATAATAAAAGAGTAAATGATAATAAACTATATATCACACATCGGGCATCGATTTATTATTGTTTAATGATTTAACCTTACCATCACACAGGAGGACAAGGATTATGAAAACATCATTGAAACATCGAATTCTTCAACAATTTGTTTGTCTTGCAATGGCAGTTATCATCTGCTCCGGTTTTATTCCTTTACGCGCGGAAGCATCCACAAAATACGTATACAAAATAACAACCCTGAAACAAAACACATATGTTACCGCAAAAGGAGATAAAAGCGATTATAATGATAAAACTGATTCATACACAGATACATACTACTTGTACAAGATTACTGTTCCGGCGAATGGATATGTGAAAATACAAACCACAAACTCTTCCAAGTACATATACATCTATAGAAGCATTAATAAGAATGAATATATAGGGCATTCCGATCGTATTCGCGAATGTTATGACAGTAAGATCTATTATCAAGCGTTACCAAAGGGAACGTATTACATTTATGCTGATTCAGGCACGAAGTTCAAATGGTCATTTGTAAAGTGCAAAAATCCATCAAATTATTGCCGATCAAGAGCTGCCACTCTCGCAGCGGGGAAGAAAACAACCATAGTGATTAATCCAGGATACGAATATGACAGGTGGTATAAAGTTGTTCTCAAAAAGAAAAAGACTATTACAGTAACAATAAAGATTCTTGACGATAATTACCGCTCGGATTTTTACTTGTACGATTCAAAGGGATCCCGCGTAAACTGTCCTTATCTGACAACTGACAGTTATCGGACAGCGATACTTCCAAAAGGTAAATATTATATAAGAATACTAGCAATCGATAAATATTCAGATGCATATGGTGATTTCACTGGGCGAATATCTCAACTGATGTGGAAATAGTTCTTCACTACAAAAACAAAGATCAGCTCAGCAGAGTAATTGCATACTATACACCGGGCATACCTTAGTGGGTGCAACTTCGGGATTTTGTAATCTTAACCGGGACCGAAGATAACGGAGAGTAAAAATTCACATGATATTTGAGTTTTTTCGAGCTATCATGTGAAGTACATTTTATCCTTGGGATACTCTATCACTATATAGTGGCAGGATAAATGTTTTATTCCGGAACGTAAGCCACATAAGCTTGACGCCGGAGTTATACAAACAAAAGCGGCTACGCAGGAGCAAATTCGCTCATGCATAGCCGTTTTCCGTTGTTCCCGCCCGAAGAATGTCCGTTCAAATTTGCTTCATCTCAAAAATCCATAATTTGAACCACCTTTTGTGTGCTTTCGTGTAGATCTGTGCCGGCAGAAATGCCTGTCAAATCATTCCCTGACGCTCTTTTTCTGTGACATCCGTCAGGTAAAAAAGAACCCCGGCATGTCTCTTATTTTTTGCGGCATCTTTGTCTCTTTTTTTTGCAGCATCCTGCAGGAAATGAGCCGGCTTCTGTCACTTCAGAGGGCTTGTTTTCCCTCCGGATGAACGGTGTTTTCTGTATACTGTTTTTATTTCTTATTGAACACGTATCCTGCCGCGGCGCCGACGAGGCCTCCCGCGATATGCGACAGGTTCGAGATATTATCCCGCAAAAACAGGCCGTCCGCGACCTGCTGCCCGAGGTAAATAACCGCGATCAGCAGGAAAGTCAGGGGAATCTCCCCCTGCCGGAAACCGGTAAAGGAAGTCATCAGAATAAACGCAAAAACAACGCCGCTGGCACCGCATAAGGCCGTTCCCGGGAAGAGGGCGGCATTCAGGAGCCCGGTTATGACTGCTGTAACCGCAATCAGCTCAAGCATCGTGCGGGACCCGTATTTTTCCTCGAGCATTGGCCCCAACAGGAGGATATAGGACATATTCCCGGCGTAGTGGCCCCAGCCGTTGTGGCCAAGCACATGGGTCAGGAGCCGCACGTATGTCAGCGGGGACAGCAGAGGGGATCTGTAGGTCATGAACAGCATCTGTGTGATCTTTCCCCCGGAGACCATCCCCAGAAGCGTCACAACAAATGCTATAAAAACGAATACCAGCGTAACAGGCGCGTTAAAGGTGATGCTGATTTTCTTTTTCTTTTTGCCTCGCTCATTTAGATGTGGGTTTTCCAGATGTGGGTTTTCCCGACATCTTTACCCGACAAGCCCGCTGTGGTTTCGGCGTGGAAAGCTCATTTCAGTGATATTCGGACAGCGGATTTCGGAAAGATTTTTCCGGAACATCGAAACCGCCGCTGATCAGCGGACGTCCTGTCAATGAATGAACCATTAAGATTTTACCATCAAAAATCATTTTATCAAAGCGTATTCATAAGGTGCGGGGAGACAGGAACGGACAGGCGGAGAAGCAAAGAAAGGTCTCCGTCTCCATCTATTTCGAGAAATATCTAAATACCTATTGACTTTTCTACCGGCCTGCTCTACCATTGTATTTAGATAATCATCTAAATACTGAAAGGACGCAGTATGGCTTTTGGAGAGACGTTTAAGGCGCTGTCGGATCCGGCGCGGAGGCAGATTCTGGAGCTTTTAAAAAAAGGACCGATGTCTGCGGGAGAAATAGGGTCTCATTTTGATATGACCGGCGCGACGATCTCGTATCATTTGAAGATCCTGAAAAAAGCGGATCTTGTCTTTGAGAGCCGGGAAAAGAATTATATTTATTACCAGCTGAACGCGTCTGTGCTGGAGGAGATTCTTCTGTGGATATCAGGGCTGCAGAACGGCGCGGAGACGGTGTAGCGCGCGGACAATTGTTCCGGCAGATGCGCAGAAGACATCGGGAAATTGTACTGGGGGTTCGGCTTCCGACGACCCTGATACAAGTTCCGGCAGACGTGCAAAAGACACAGGGATAGTATCCTGCAGGATGATTTTCTAACAGGATGATTTTTATGCAG
>JAUNJS010000414.1 GCA_030533125.1 Eubacteriales bacterium
GTAAATTCTCTATATCCGTGGAGCTTTTTTACACAGCTCCGGAGCTCCTATCCGGTTCGGCTTCCTTTGTACTCCAGGGCGAGCATGGTCAGGTCGTCAAACTGTTCCGCGCCCCTGACAAATCCGTCCACGGCGGCGCGGACGTTTTTCAGAAGCTCCTCCGGTCCGGCATCGGGTTCCGTGTTCAGGGCGTCAATCATCCGGTCTGTGCCGAACATCTGATTTTCGGCATTCGCCGCCTCCGGCACGCCGTCGGTATAGACAAAAATCCTGTCGCCGGGAGATAACTGCAGTTCATACTCCCTGTACTTCGCCATCTCCATCGCGCCGATGACGAGTCCGTGTCTGTCCTTGAGGAGCTCGAACTTTTCTCCGGCGCGCCTGACTGCCGGGTATTCGTGTCCGGCATTGGCCGCGATCAGCCTCCCGGAAGAGATTTCCAGGATCCCGATCCAGACCGAGACAAACATATCTGTCTGGTTGTTGGAACAAATCGCCTCATTGGCCTTCCGGAGGATTTCCGAAGCATCCTGGCCCGCGGCCGCAAAGCTTTTCAGAATAGACTTGGAAACCATCATGAACAGGGCCGCGGGGATTCCTTTGCCGCTGACATCCGCGATGACAAGGCACAGGTGATCGTCGTCAATGAGGAAAAAGTCGTAAAAATCGCCGCCCACCTCCCGGGCCGGGTCCATGGAGGCGTACAGACCGAATTCAGGCCGTTCGGGGAACGGAGGGAATTCGTGAGGCAGGGTAGCCGACTGAATCCGGTTCGCCATTTGCAGTTCGCGGCTGATGCGCTCGCGCTCCGCCTCCTCCCGGTGCTTTTTTTCCAGCGCGATCATTTTCCTCCGGTCATACATCTGGACCAGGAAGGCTGCGAGCATGGCTGTGAACAGTCCTGAAAGGAGATAGAACCAGGTATGTTCGTACAGCGCCTTCTCCTTGATGATAGGGATATCCAGTTCCTCGCTCCCGCGCCCCATCGCGTCTTTCAGTTCCATCACAAAGCGGTAGGAACCTCCGGGCAGGTTCGTATAGTCTACCGGGTCAAAATCTCTGCGGCTGACTGTCACGGGTTCCCGGTCAAAGCCCTCCAGACAATAGGACACCTGCGGATCCGTCAGGGAATAGTTGAAAACATAGCCGTAGATCGTCAGCTTCCGCACCCCGGAGGGGATCGTAAATCCGCCCCTCTCGTCCGGGAAAACACGTCTGCCGTCTATGTCGATATAGGGGACAGCCTGCTTGAGATCATGAATGACTTCCAGGGATTTTTCAATATTGACTTTTACCACGCCCATATTGCCCGCAATGTACAGATCTCCCTCTTCCGTCAGCGCGCTGTAGGAATTGCTGGTCGCGGTGCAGGACATACCGTTGGCCAGGCTGTAGTGGACGGGCTCGATCTTCCCATTTGCAATCAGCTCATCGGCCGGCACTACATAGATTCCGTTGCTGCTGAGGATCCACATATCCCCCTTGCTGTTTTCATAGAGGTCAAAGTTGTTGGAGAACGGAAAGTTCCGTACAGTCGTCACATGGTAGTCCGCAGTCATATAGGCAATCGAATTGCTGGTGACAATCCAGAAGACCTCCCTCGCCGGATCATATTTGATCCGCATGATGATCTGCGAAATCAGCCCGTCCGCCTTGCTGACGCAGCGTGTTCCTTCTCCGTTTATGATGTAGATTCCGCCGCCGTTCGAACCCAGCAGAATGTCCCCGTTCGGCGCGGCGCACACAGTGAGGGTCTCCTGATTTTCAATGCCGTCTCCGCTGCCGTAACTTCCGGTCACGCGGTCGCCCCTGATCACGCTGACACCGCCGGTACCCGCCGCCAGAATCGATCCGTCGGAGGTCTCCGCGACTGCGCGCAGATGTGCGGAGACAAGTCCGTCCTCTTCCGTAAAAACAGTCACCTTTCCCTGATCATACCGCACAAGGCCGCGGGACCGCCAGGTGGAAAACCACAGTCTGCCGCTGCTGTCACGGATGATTGAACGGATGCGGCATCCTCTCAGCAGCTCCAGAAGATCCTCCTCATTCAGTTTCTCCCCGGATGCCGTCGAGGCTTCCCGGATCGGCACAGAAGACACTTCTCCCTCTTCTCCGATGACAACCAGGCCGGTATCCGTGCCGACGAACAGTTCTCCCTCGTGCATACAGGTACAGTTCACGACCTGCTGCGGCAGGCCGTTGCGCTCGAAAAGGTCCGAAAAACGGTTTGGCACCACTTTCATGACCCCCTGCCGGGAGGATGTAAACCAGAGGTTCCCCTCGTAATCCTTCATTACATGGCTGACGGAATTCTGCATGGGCAGATCCCCTGTATGGTGGAAGCCCTCGCTGTCGATCATGCCGATGCCGTTCCTGGCGCAGATCCAGATCTCGTCCCCGTACTTTTTCATATTTATAACGTTGTACAACGGTGAAATATCGTAGCAGACAAGCGTGTCGGATCTGTCCTGCAGATTGCCGTAATACAACGCGGAACTCTCCGTTCCGAAGTAGTTCTTTCCGGGAGCCTCCGGATCCGGCAGAACGGAAGTGATCCCCTGAATGCAGTTGTGCTCATGTCCGATATAATCCACAACCTGCCCGTCCCGGAGCGTAAAAATGTCCCCCTCGTTTGTGAGGCAGTAAAGCAGTCCGTCGTTTCCCAATCTCAGGCGCTCTATATACGCGCCGGAAACCCTGGGATCGCTCACGTCGGAGAGTGTTAAATCCGTGGAAAACATCGTGATGCCCGCCGTAGTGGCTACATAGATGTTCCCTTCCCTGTCCTCTTTGATGGAACTGACCTTGTCCGAACTGAGTCCGTCATCTTCATCCCACTGGCGGAACTCCCCGTTTTCCATCAGCGCAACGCCGTTGTCGTTGGTGCCGATCCACAGCCGGTTCACGCTGTCCACGAACAGACTCACGACACTGCCGACGCCCGACGTGGAATCCATCCGTTCAAAAGTGCATCCGTCGTAGCGGATCAGACCCCCGTAACTGCCGATCCAGATAAATCCCTCGCCGGTCTGGGCGATATCGTTTGCTTCCGAAGTGGGCAGGCCGTTGGTGTTGTTGTACAGAACCGCGGAATAGCTGTTCCGGTCCGTAAAAAGCCCCCCTTCCCCGATCCCTTCAGACTCTTCTTCATCGGCAGGCGTCCACACAACCCCGTCCACCGCCTCCGCAGTTTCTGCTGTCCCCGCGGCTTCGGCAGCTTCC
>JAUNJS010000415.1 GCA_030533125.1 Eubacteriales bacterium
TTCGCTGGTGGGCAAGATCCAGCGCTTACTTACCCACCCAAGCTACAGAAGCGCCGAATTCAGACGGAAAAACATCAGAAAAGGCTGTGAAGAACGGAGGATGATAAACACTGATTGCATCCCTGTCTCTTCACAGCCTTTATTTGTTTTGATAGATCCGGTTTTGCCCACAGGCGCCCGGATGGCGCTGTGTTCAATGGCGTCAGGCGCCTGCACTGCGGGTGCGGTAATCGGTGGGGGTGCAGTCCATGATCTCCCGGAAGACCTTGCCGAAATAGCTGGGAGAGCTGAAACCGCAGTCCTCGCTGATCTCGATGATGCTTTTCGCGCTGCCGGCGAGGAGCTTCGCGGCCATATCCACCCGGGTCTGTGTCAGATAGACGATCGGAGAGGTATTCAGGCATCGCCGGAAACACCTTGTGCACTCGCGGGTACTGATATCCGCCGCGGCGGCGACATCCTCCAGGGTGATTTTTTCCGTGCAGTGCTCCTGAATATAGCGGGTCATGATCCGGATGCGCTCCGTATCTACCGTCGTCCTGGGAGGCGCTGCCGCGCGCACCTCCTCTGTATCCTGTAAAAACAGGAGCCAGAAGTCGCTTAAGAGGCTTCGCAGCCGGAATTCATAGCCGAATGCTTTTTCGCGGATCACCTCGACGGCCTCGAGGACATTCTCCACCATTTTGATGTGGAGGAGGGAATCCGGCCTGACCGGCCAGAAGCGCAAGTCATCGTTGCGAGTAATGGGAAGAAAGTATTTTTCTTCAAAAACACTGTTGTACATCCCCGACAGGAAGTGCATGTCGAAGATCAGGGTGTAATATTCGCAGGAGCTGTCTTCCACGGCGCTGCAGGCGTGCATTACACCGCTGTTGACAATGCTGATCTCGCCTTTGTGCATCACATGTTCCGCGTCACGGGTTCTCCAGAGAAGATCCCCTGAAACAACATAGTTTATTTCAAAGGCATTGTGCCAGTGCCAGGGGACGGCTGCGGAACCCTCTCCTTCGGCTGTGGCATTCCTGTCTTCGATCACATTTTTCTTACACAGGAACGGGGCGGCTGCCATATCGATCGGAAACGCCTCCTGCTGCTGCCGGTCGATGGAAAGCCTGACCGGCTGTTCATTTTCGGAATTAAAATCGGATTCTAATAGCATACTCTGCCTTTTCTGATGGATGTATCATCAGCCCGGCGGATACTCCGGACTGCCTGGATCCTCTGCCTTTGGTCTGTCAGGCGCCTGCGAATGATTTTGCGCATAATGGCTAATTTTCGCAAGCGCTTTCCCGCATTCTGCGGGTTAGGACAGGGTTAGGATAGAAACTGTCTTTACGGCGTCAGATTGTATCACTCCGGGCGGGTTTGTAAATGGGATGAAGTAAAATATTCCCGATTCTTTTCTTTCTTTTCGCAAATTTTATACTTGTTCTCGTGACGCATATTTGCCAAAAACGACCATGAAGGCGGCTTTTGATCCAGTCTGTTAACCAATTCGTAAACGCAATCCATTATTACTGTGTTCAATCTGACAGAAACAGTTTATTCATTCTGCAAATGCAATCAATTAATTCAATCAATAAATTCAGCCTTACCAACAGTACCTGCATTCAGTCTGTAAATAAGGAAGAGCAGCCCATGCGGTCCTCTGTCCGCGCAGGCTGCTGTCAGGTGTTTTTATTGGATGGCCAGGATGGCTGCTTAGTTTTCGGAGATGCTTTCAGGCCTGCAAAATCCGTTTCGTTCCATTGAAATCCGGTTCTTTATGGAAACGACTGCTTTTCTGCCTGCGGCGCGGTGTACGGGTACGCTCAGGCCGCGTGCAGATGCTGCCAGAAGCCCATCAATATGGCTTCGTCCTCACGGGAACTTGCAAAGATCTCCATCTCATCGTTTACATCGTTGATCCACTTCGCCATGGCCGCGTCGTGCTCTTCAGCAGATTTCATATTGAAATATGTGCCGTCGGCAGAGACAAGCCAGACAGGTCTCCTGCACTCGTTGATTGCTGTATCAAATTCTCTGACTTCGTTTTCGGTTTTGTATTTCATATTCTTTTCCTCTTTTATAATTTTCTAAAATTCTTTTCAGTAGTTTTAAAATCCTTTTCAAAAGCTTTCCGGGAGTCTGTTTGTCGCTCTTATCTTTTTTGTTCTTTTTTAATCTGTCTTTTTTAAAAAGGATCTTTTATGAAACTATTCTGATACTCTTTCTGTAACTTTTTCTGAAACTCTTTTCTAAAGCCGGAAACACTTTCCACTGCGCGCTTCCTTTTTTCAGATATCATCACTTCTGCTATGTTTCCCGGCTTTCGATCCGGAATCCCGGTCGGGAGGTTTCCGTGCATTCGCCCGTAGGGTTCCCGATGGGGAGGTTTGCTGTTACTCGATCAGGTTTCCCCCTGATCTGTGTGTATCTTACCATCGTCGTGACCCGGGAAAAAGCCGGATCAGGACAGGAAACATGAATATCAGGACGAAGGGGAATATCCCTTTTTTGACATAAATATGGCCAGATAAAGGAAATTCGGGTCTTCAGATGCTGATTTTCTGTTAAAAACTGGTAAAATCAGGACGGGATACGGCGTCGAGTGCGTCACTTCTGCCGGAGCGGAGGGAAAGACTGCTGCGCAGGAAGAGGTTAACAGGCAAAAACCGAAGTGCTGATGGTTCTGCTGTATGGGGGAAAGATTGCTGAACAAGAAGAGGTTAACAGGCAGCCGGAGACCCGTGTCCTCTCCTTGCGCATTCGCGACAGGGCATGCGGACGCGGGAGGACTGAAGTTGGCCGGATCCGCAAAAGCAGGCGCACAACGAGCCTGCTTTTTGCTATAATAGGGCAGGAGGGCGGCGGCAGAATCAGCCGCAGACTATGTTTCAGACAGCGCAGACACAACGTGCATTTTGACTGCAGCCATCAAAATGAAAAACTGAGTATCTGTCACTTAATAACTTCCGCCTTACATAGCATAGCGCGGAAAAGCAGGCGCGACGGAAAAGGGGGATACGATGCGGCTTACGATACGGGCTTCCTATGACAGCTTTCGCGAATTGCGGGAGAACCACGCTTATTACGTGGACAAGACGGAAATGCTGGAGGAGTACCTCGTCCGGAAACCGGACAGGGCAGTTTTGTTCGCCCGCCCGCGCCGCTTCGGCAAGACAATGACGATGACCATGTTCCGCGATTTTCTGGATATCCGGC
>JAUNJS010000416.1:0-720 GCA_030533125.1 Eubacteriales bacterium
CGGACAACTGTTTCAAGGCGCTCTGTCAGCAATCAGTCCATCACGCCGCAGGCGGGCTTCTCTGCGACGCCGGACAATTGTTTCAAGGCATTCTTTCAGCAGTCGGTTCATCGTGCCGCAGTGCTGCGCCGGTTATTATCCATATTCAAACGGCAGGGACATCGGAAGTGGATCTGTCACACTCCCGGCGCCCCTGCCCATGTCATGTGCTCCGGTACTGCCGTCAGTATTCGACGCACAGGTTTGTGGAGGTCAGCCAGACGCGGAAAGCGTCATGCGTCAATCCCATGCCTGGCAATAGCCCTTGTGGCAGCCGCTGAAATTCAGTTCACCGGATTTTTCTTCCGGCACAACGGCCCCTTCGTTCTCCAGAGCAGTCATTCTCTCGTCAATTGCCTCGAGGGCGCTCTCATCCAGAACGAACTCTTTCACGGATGTGGATGTGTTCATACGGCTCTCCTTTCTCGCTTCGGGTAAAGGCCTCGTCCATGCTCATTTTTATGCGCACCGGAATATGGGTATTGTAACATACGAACGATTTTTTATGCAATTAATGGAGCGCCGGACAGGTGTCACGCGGAAGCGGGTTGTCAGGCAGTTCACTCCCTGTCGAGGGAGTGAACAGTCTGAGTAACAGAAGGGTACGACTCTGCCGGAACCCGCGGAAACGGGGAGGAAACGGGAATCCGGCGCGCTGCTCCGGAGAAACGCCCCGGAGAA
>JAUNJS010000416.1:763-3202 GCA_030533125.1 Eubacteriales bacterium
CATTGACAGATAACGTTCATTGACAGATAAACAGAAGAGAGAATAAAATACCGGATGTAGAATACTATGGAAATTGGGTTGAGGTCGGGAAGGACTGAAATATGACGGAGGTTAGTGAAACTCAAACAGCAGCACATGACTGTGCCGATAATCTATATAGACTGTGCAGAAAGAAAAGTGACATACCTGCCGTAGATCACGACGCCGCGCAGGCCGGACCGCAGCGGGCAGCGAAACCTTCCGCGGCCCCGGGGAGAAAAAGGCGCGTCGGTCCCGCATGGCCGAAAAGATTTGTCCGCGGATTGTTCCGCGTGTTTTTATGTCTGTCGCTCGCCGCTGTCTCTTTCGCGGGCACCGGCTGCGGGGCGGACACAGGAGAAGAAACCCCGGAGGAGGAGACGGATCTGTCGAATTTCCTCGACACCATTGAGGATTCCGCCGGGGATGAGCAGACCGCGCAGGAAGGAAGAACAGGGAGTACCGCGGCGGACGCGTCATCCGGCGGAGCATCCGGGGAACAGGCCGCGCAGGACGCGCGGGAAGGAGATACCGGAGCCGACGCGTCGTTTTCCGGAATCTCCGGCGAACAGGCGGCGCGTGAGACAGACGGGCAGGATAAAGGGATCGTTGTCATTGATCCCGGACATCAGCGCTATGCGAATACGGAACAGGAGCCGATCGGCCCCGGGTCTTCCCAGACCAAATACAAAGTGAGCGGAGGCACTGTCGGTGCGGCCACGGGCATCCCGGAATATGAACTGGCGCTGCGAATCAGCCTGAAGCTGCGGGATGAACTGGAAAAGCGGGGATACCGTGTTGTTATGGTGCGCGAAAGCAACGATGTCGATCTCAGCAATTCCGAGCGCGCTGCCGTCGCCAACGAGGCGGACGCGGATGTTTTTATCCGCATCCACGCGAACGGCTCAGGGGACAGCAGCCGTACCGGCGCCATGACGATCTGCCAGACACCGGGGAATGTTTTCAACGGAGATCTTTACACACAGTCGCGCGCGCTTGCGGACTGTGTTCTGAATGCCTACACGAAAAAAACAGGCATTGATTATGAATATGTTTGGGAGACAGATACGATGAGCGGCATCAACTGGTGCCGGGTTCCGACGACGATCCTCGAGATGGGGTATATGTCAAACATCCAGGAGGACTACAGGATGCAGGATCCCGAAATGCAGGCCTTAATGGTGGAAGGCATTGCGGACGGGATCGATGCATACATGGAACAGACACAGACAGAGAAGATGCGATAAATCTTCTTTGACGTCACGGTATGCATCGGTTAATGCATAGAACAGACACAGACGGAGGAGAAGCGATGGGAAGAAAACTGATTGAAGCTGTTTTAATTCTGGTATGCGCCGCTGCGGGCAGCCTGCTGTGGAGCGGCTGCGCGAAGACGGAGAGCATGGGATCCGGGGCGGCAGCGCTGTCTTCAGCGGAGGAAGCCGCGGCAGATCTGGATACAATTGAGGGAGAAGCGGAGGAAGCCGCGGTGGACCTTGACACACTGGACATAATTGAAAGCGAGACGGAGACGGGCTCCGAAGGGCGGACAGCACAGGAGACCGACATTCCGGCCGGAGAGGGGAGCACAAAAGAGAGTAAAGAGGGAATGCGGATGCAGACCGCGGCAACGCGCAGTCCGGCGACGGAGGCGCTGGAAAAACGTCTCCGGGAGAGGCTGGAGAACCTTGGCGGGAAATGGAGCCTGTATGTCTACCGGCTTGACACGGACGAGGAGATCAGCATCAACGCGGAGGAACCGATGATTTCCGCCAGCCTGATCAAGCTCTTTGTGGCGGGCTGTTATCTGGAAAAGGTTGAAAAAGGAGAGATTTCTGACGATTATCAGGACCAGCTTTATTACATGCTCTCGGCGAGTGACAACGGCTCGACAAATCTCCTGATCGATGTACTCGGCATGGATCAGATCAATGCGTTTATGGAAAAGCACGGATATAAAGCGGGGAAGCTGAACCGCAGAATGCTGGAGAAAAACGGCACGGAGAACTATACCTCCGCAAAGGACTGCGGACGGGTGCTGCGGAAGGTTTACCGGAAGACCTACGTCAACGAGGAGGCGTCCGGGCGGATTCTGAACGCGATGCTGAACCAGATCGAGCGAAACCGCCAAAAGATTCCGGCAGGCGTTCCGGAGGGCATTGAAACCGCGAATAAGACCGGCGAACTGTTCACTGTTGACAGCGACGGCGTCTCTGTGAATGTCCAGAACGACGCGGCTATTATCTTCGGGCCGGGCCACGACTATGTGATGACGGTCATGAGTTCCGTCCCTTCAGCCGGAGAGGCGCAGCTCCACCGGGAGATCGCGTCCCTTTCCGCGGAAGTCTATGAGGCCATCTTCAGCGGGGAATCGCTGGAAGAAGACGTCCCGGCGGAGGAAGCCGTGGAGGAGGCCGCAGC
>JAUNJS010000417.1 GCA_030533125.1 Eubacteriales bacterium
ACGGACAATGTTCCCCCTCCTCTTTTTTCAGGTACCGGAGACGGACAACGTTCCCCCCTCCTCTTCTACCTTTCTTCCGGGGATTCTCCCGAATCAAGAATTCCGGATTATGAATACTTCTGGATGGTCTGGGTCAGGGTCGGGATAATCTGGGATTTTCTGGAAACAAGTCCCTGCTGCATGGAGTGTGTCTCGCCCTCCTTATCCGGGAACGCCTCCAGCGCCCATCCGGCCTTGTCTCCGGAGCGGAAGATCACCGATCCGTTTTCCGGAATGCTGGTGACAACCATCAGACAGAGATCGAGGTGTTTTTTCTTTGTAAACTGGTCAAGCACCGACTGGATCTCATCGTGCATTCCATGAAGCACCCTGAGGGAGCCGGTAATAACCTGGGAGACCATGATCTTGCAGCCTTCGATCTCAAAATACTTGATATCCTGGTTGAGGAGCTCGGAAATACTCTTGCCCTTGATGTCCGCTCCCACGGAGAACATGTCGGCGGCAAACTCATCGATGTCCAGATCCGCGATGGCGGCGAGGACATTCGCGGTGCGTTTGTCTTTTTCTGTCGTCGTCGGCGACTGGAACTTGAGCGTATCGGAGAGGATCGCTCCCAGCAGGAGTCCCGCCATGTTCGGGGAAATCGGAATCTGATTTTCCCGGAGAATATTGGCGACAATGGTAGCCGTGCTGCCGATGATCTCATTCCGGAAGGCGACAGGGCGCTGCGAGGAAAAGTCATTGATCCTGTGGTGGTCGATGACCTCCAGCACCTGTGCCTTTTCAATCCCCTGCACCGACTGGGAGAACTCGTTGTGGTCCACCATAATGATCTTCTTGTTCTGACTGTTCATGATGTGGAAACGGGAGGCACAGCCCACGATTCTGTCCTCGTCATCGACGATCGGATACGCGTGGTACCGCGTCTGCATCATCTTCTTCCCGACCTCTTCGGCAAGCTGGTGTGAGTAGAACTTAACGACATTGGTCGCCATGATCTTGCTGATCGGAGGCGCGAAATAGATATAACGGGAGGTATTCATCGTGCTGTGTCCGGAGTAAATTACGGAACAGTTATATGCCTTTGCCGCCTCCATGACCTCGTCGGTGACGCCCTCCGCGCGCACCACGATCAGAATGCCGGCGCCCATCTCGATCAGGTGCTTCTGCGCCTCGGGATCATCCCCGGTGATGACAATCTTGTCCTTGACATCGTGAATCGAGATATCGCCCTTTGTGATGGCAATGACAGATACCTTGCCGTTGACCGGGCGGTCCGGCGCGCGGTAGGCAATCGAGCCGCTGATCGCCGTATTAATGTGCTCCGGAGAAATATTCTCCAGCAGCTTTGACGAGTCGGATGTATCGCTCATGGCGACAAGTCCGATATCGTTCATCGTGAGCATGCCGACGACACGGCCGTCCTCGTCGACGACGCCGCAGTTCTTTTTGTCCCTGCCGTGCATGAGCTGGATGGCCTCGTAGAGCGTCTTGTCGGACGTGATGGTCGTCGGCTCATCCACATCGATTTCTCCGACTGTGACGCGGGCGTCCTTCAGGAGCATGGGCTCCTCGAAACCGAAGCGGTCCAGAAGGTATTTCGTCTCTGTACCGAGCTTCCCGAGTCTGCAGGGAATAGCCTTGACTCCGTTGGCGCGCTTAAAAAAAGCATAACCGATGGCAGCCGCAATGGAGTCTGTGTCCGGGTGCTGGTGTCCTGTAACGTAAATAACGTCCTGGTACATGGTGTTTTCTCCTTTTCGTGATAAAGGAATGCATTGTGAATGTGTCTCTGTGCTTATGTTATTGTAAATATAACATTGTGAACGTGTCTTTGGATAATCTACGGATGTTCCGTCTCGTCGAGATACTCCTCGAGGCAGATGCCTGCGCGCCAGATCTTTTCAGCGTGCTTTTTTCCGACGTACCGGTAATGCCACGGCTCAAAAATAATCCCGGTGATCTCGCTTTTATCCTGCGGATAGCGAAGTACAAAGCCATAGCGCCAGCAGTTATCCATCAGCCATTGCTGAGTAAAAGTATCCACCTGGCTCTCATCCAATTCCATGTTTTCGGAGGAATAAATGTCCGCCGCGAGACCGAGCTCATGTTCGCTTGTGCCCGGAACCGCGACAGCTGTCGCGGCCAGCGACTCCGCTTCCTCCTCTCCGTACCCGAGGTTCAGCCAGCGCTGGATCTGCGCCGAAAAGAGATCGACCTGAAGCCAGTGCTCCCGGTATCCGGAGCAGACAATCGGCGTGCCGCCCTCCTCCGCACAGTCCTCCAGCATCCGGACCAGCGGTTCATAACAGATCTCGCTGATCTTCTGCCCGTTGGGCAGAGTCACCGGTTCAACCTCATAGCCGTCGGGCTGGTAATGCCATTTGTTGACCAGCAGAAGAAGGGGATCCTTCTGCAGCTCTTCTTTCCGCTCCCTGCGGACCTCCTCCCACAATGTTTTCTGTGTCTTTGAAGAGGGGGAGTAGGACGGGCCCTCGCCTTTATCGAGTATTTCACGGAATTCCGTACAGAGATCATCTATAGCCCGCTGCTGTAATTCCGTCGTCCTTTCGACAGTCTGGAAGACAACACTGTAAAACGCCTTTCCCAGGGAACTGTCCGGAACGGACGGACCGCCTGCTTTCCCTTCGGTTTGAATCTCCGGCGATTCGTCGATTTCATCTACGAAAGCAGATTCCTGTCCGGATGTCCCTGACGGCACCGATGTCACCCGGATCTTCCGGTAGGATTGTCCGGATCCTTCCGTCCAGCCCGGGTATAACGCCACTGCCACCAGTACGAACAGCACAGCTGCCAGTACAACTGCCTCGAGAGAACTTGTCAGACTCTTTTTGTTCTCTTTTTCAGACTCCCGCGCAGGTTTGCGGGGATTTCCGGCAGCATTCTTTTGAAAGAAGCTTTCTGCCTTTCCGGCAATTCTGTCCCGGACAGTCCGCACGCCGCGATGGGTTTTCTTTCTGTTCTCCAAGTCTGTCTTCATGCTTCCCTTTTGAGCCGGCTGCAGCGCGGCAGTTGTTTTTTGTGTGCTTGTTTTCGTGAACTTGTTTTCATGTTCCGGTTTTCGCTGTGCAACCTGTAAAAAACTCCGGCGGCGCACACAGGCAAATCGCATGCCATCCTGTAAAACTCCGGCGGCGCACACAGGCAAATCGCATGCCCCC
>JAUNJS010000084.1 GCA_030533125.1 Eubacteriales bacterium
TCCCGGAGAATCGGAGGCACCCGGCGTGTGGAATATTCCCGGAGAACGGGGAATCGCGTAATACATTCCGGACAGGAACCAGTTCACGCCCGCGAGGGGCGTGAACTGGTTTTTGCCGCATTGCGGGAGCAGTGCAGCCCGAAGAGCTTCCTGACAGGCACTGAACATTGACAACTGTTGTGGACATCCTTTATTATAAAAAGATGTCCGGAAACTGTTAAGAACCCGTTTTTTGTGGTGGATTTGCATGATCAGAACGTTATTGGCACAGGTCAGGGAATTTAAACTGGTTTCGATCCTCACGCCGGTCTGTATGATCTGGGAGGTCATCTGTGAGATGATCATTCCTGTTCTCATGGGCCGGATCGTGGACCGGGGCGTGATGGCGGGAGACGTCGATTATATTATCCGCACGGGCGGCGTGATGATCACGGTGGCCCTGCTGGGACTGACCGCGGGTGTGCTGGGCGGCTTTTTCGCGGCGCGGGCCGGGGCGGGCCTGGCCCGGAACCTGCGCAAGGCCATGTTTGACAATATTCAGACGTTTTCTTTTTCCAACATCGACCATTTTTCCACCTCCAGCCTGGTGACAAGGCTCACGACCGATGTCACGAATATTCAGAATGCCTATATGATGGTCCTGCGGATGGCCATGCGCGCGCCCTCCAGCATGGTCGTGGCGATGGTCATGTCCTTTCTAATCAATCCCCGCCTCGCGAGCATCTATCTCGTCGCGGTGTGCGTCCTCGCCCTGTTCATGGTGCTGATGATGCGCACGACGACCCGCTATTTCAAGCAGGTCTTTGAGCGGTACGACGCGATGAACGAGAGCGTCCAGGAGAATGTCTCCGCGATCCGGGTCGTCAAGGCGTATGTCCGCGAGGATTATGAGAACAGCAAGTTCAGGAGGGCGGCGGAGAATATCTATGAGATGTTCATGAGAGCGGAGCTCCGCGTCGTGAGCATCTCGCCGTTCATGATGGGCGTCGTCTATTGCTGCATCCTGCTGATCAGCTGGTTCGGCGCCAATATGATCGTCAGCGATACGCTCACGACCGGCAATCTGATGAGCCTTCTGACCTACTGTATGAACATTCTGATGAGCCTGATGATGCTCTCCATGGTCTTTATCATGATCACCATGTCCGAGGCGAGCGCAAGGAGGATCACCGAAGTCATCCGTGAAAAGAGCTCCCTTTCCAATCCGGAGAATCCGATCATGGAAATCCCGGACGGCAGCATCCGGTTCGAGGATGTGGATTTCTCCTACCGCCCGGGCAGCGCGGAGCCGGTGCTCAAGGATATCGACCTTTCGATCCGCTCCGGCGAGAGCATCGGGATCATCGGCGGCACCGGGAGCGCCAAGTCGAGCCTCGTCAGCCTGGTGAGCCGGCTGTATGATGTCACACAGGGCCGCGTTCTTGTCGGCGGGCACGATGTCCGCGACTATGATCTGGAGGTTCTGCGCGGGCAGGTCGCGGTCGTCCTGCAGAAGAACGTTCTCTTCTCCGGGACGATCTATGAAAATCTCCGCTGGGGGGATGAGAACGCCACCGAGGAGGAGTGCCGCAGGGTCTGCCGCCTCGCCTGCGCGGACGAGTTTATTGAAAAAATGCCCGAGGGCTACAATACGTACATCGAACAGGGAGGTACGAACGTCTCCGGCGGGCAGAAACAGCGCCTTTGCATAGCGCGGGCACTCCTGAAGAAACCGAAGATCCTGATCCTGGACGACAGCACGAGCGCTGTTGACACGGCGACGGACGCGAAGATCCGCCGGGCGTTTGCCGAGGAGATCCCCGACACTACGCGGCTCATCATCGCGCAGCGGATCTCCAGCGTGGAGAACTGCGACCGGATCATCGTCATGGACAACGGGCGCGTCAACGGATTCGGGACGCACGCGGAGCTTCTCGCCGGCAACCGGATCTACAGGGAAGTCTACGAGTCCCAGACCGGCGAGGGCGCCGACGCGGATTTTGACAAAATGTGAGCTTTCCGGGAAGAGTTTCCGCCCATGCCGGAACACGCAGGAAGCGAGCCTGCGTGCGGAAAGAGCGGAGAGCGGAACGCGGAGAAAGAGATCAGTGAGGGAAAATGGCACAGGAAAAGGTTAAAGAAGTCGGCGGCGGCCCCAGGGGGATGCGCGGACGCCCGCGCCCGAAGGTGGAAAACCCGCTGAAGCTTCTGCGCAGGCTTCTCGGCTATGTATTTCGATATTACGGGCTGCACCTGGTGATGGTCGCGGTCTGTATCGTTGTGTCCGTTCTGGCCAATGTCCGGGGGACCATGTTCACCCGCACGCTGATTGACAGCTATATCCTGCCCATGGTGGAGCAGGTGAAATCCGGGCAGGCCGATCCGGACTTTTCGCCGCTGCTGCACGCGATGGCGAGGGTCGCCTGCTTCTACTGTATCGGAATCGCCGCGGCGTATTTTCAGGCGAGGACCATGGCGTTTGTCACGCAGGGGACGATGAAGCGGCTGCGCATAGAGCTCTTTACGCACATGGAGAGCCTGCCGATCAAGTATTTTGACACGCACGCGCACGGCGACATTATGTCGGTGTACACGAACGACATTGACACGCTGCGGCAGATGGTCGGCATGAGCCTGCCGCAGATGCTCAACAGCCTGATTACGGTCACCAGCATCTTTGCCATGATGCTGGTCCTGAGCGTTCCGCTGACAATGGTTTCCGTCGTGATGATCGGGGTCATGCTGTTCACGTCCGGCCGCGTGACGATGGTGTCCGGGCGGAACTTCGTCGCGCAGCAGAGGAACCTGGGCCGGCTCAACGGCTTCATCGAGGAGACGATGACCGGGGAAAAGGTGGTCAAGGTGTTCTGCCACGAGAAACAGGCGATTCAGGAGTTTGACCGTCTGAACGAGGAACTCTTCCGGAGCGCTTCGCGGGCGAACGGGTTTGCCAACATCATCGGGCCTGTCAACGGCCAGCTGGGCAATACGAACTATGTGATCTGTGCCATCGTCGGCGGCATTCTGGCGATTAACGCCTATGCCGGTTTCACCGTCGGCGCGCTGGCGAGTTTTCTGACCTTCAACCGGAGCATTTCCATGCCGATCAACCAGGTCAGCATGCAGTTTAACAGCATTATCATGGCACTGGCGGGCGCGGAGCGTATTTTCGCGCTGCTGGACGCGGAGCCTGAGACGGATGACGGCTATGTCATGCTGGTCAACTGCAGGCGCGACAGCGCGGGGGAGATCGTCGAGACGGAGGAACACACCGGCCAGTGGGCGTGGAAACACTACCACAAGGCGACCGATACGACGACATACCGCGCCCTGGCGGGCGACATCACGTTTAACGGCGTGGATTTCGGCTACCGCGACGACAAGATCGTCCTGCACGACATCTGGATCCACGCGAAACCCGGCATGAAAATTGCCCTCGTCGGATCGACGGGCGCCGGAAAGACGACCATCACCAACCTGATTAACCGTTTCTACGATATTCAGGACGGAAAGATCCGGTACGACGACATCAATGTGAACAAGATCAAAAAAGGAGATCTGCGCCGCTCCCTGGGAATTGTCCTGCAGGACACCCATCTGTTCAGCGGCACGGTGCGCGAGAACATCCGCTTCGGGAAACTGGATGCCACCGACGAGGAAGTCGTGGGCGCCGCGAAGCTCGCCAACGCGGACGGCTTCATACGCAGGCTTCCGCAGGGATATGACACAATGCTCACCGGGGACGGGGCAAACCTCTCCCAGGGCCAGCGCCAGCTCCTTGCGATTGCCCGGGCCGCCATCGCAGACCCGCCGGCCCTGATCCTGGACGAGGCCACCAGCTCCATCGATACCCGCACGGAGAAAATCGTGCAGGCGGGAATGGACCAGCTGATGCAGGGCCGCACGACGTTCGTAATCGCCCACCGACTCTCCACAATCCGCAACAGCGACCTGATTATCGTGCTCGAACAGGGCCGCATTGTCGAACAGGGGACCCACGAGGAGCTCCTCGCCCTCCGGCAGCGCTATTACCAGCTCTACACCGGCAATAAACCTGAACTGCTCGCGGAATCCTGAAGGATAAAAGAATATGGAAAACCGGCATATCAGACGGGAGGATCTGTTTCCTTTCGTGCACTATGAATATGGAGAGGCGTATTTCGGAAGCTGCCGCGGCATGCGTTTCAGGATCGCGCGGGAGCCGCTGCAGAATGTCCATTACACGCCTCCGGACAAACGGGGAGAAGCGGTTCTGCGGGCTGTTTTCTGGCCGGAGCCTTTCAGCTTCGCAGCCACAGAAGACGACCGCAAAACAATCCGGGACTTTCCTTTCACGGAAGAGGGGCTGCAGCAGGCCGCGGAATGGCTTGACCGGAATCTGCCCGCGCGGTAAACAGGCATTCCGGGAGTTCCCGGCACCACCAGGAATAACGGGGGTATTATGGAAAAAACAGTGAAAGCGGATCCGCAGGAGCCCGCACCTCAGAATACGGGACAGAAAGCGGAACCCGAAGGCCCTTCGGCCGGAAAAAAGCGAAGAGGATATGTTTTCCGCTTTTTCAGGATTGCGCTGATTCTCGGCATTGTCCTGTGGGTGACGGCTTTCCTGATCCTGTTTCTGGACGTACATTCATTTATGGCAGCTACATCCGTCTGCCTTCTTTATACGATCGTCATGGGACTGGCATTTTTCAACAGCCGGGCGATTTTCCGGAAGGAGATGACCGGATACACGAAAGAGTTCCACAGCCTGGAGAATCTGCTGCTCCGGGAGCACAGCATGCCGTACGCGATCCTGGACGAGGACGGGCACATCCTGTGGATGAATACGTCTTTTCAGGAGGCGATCCACAGGGACCACGGATATGAGCGCCCTGTTTCCTGGGTTATTCCGGTACTGACCCGGGATGTCTTTCCCGGGGATGAAAAACAGGTCAAGGTGCCGGTGGAGCTGGCGGGGAACAGTTATATCGCCTGGATGCGCAGGGTCAGCGCCGATTATCTGACCGGCAGCAGCCAGCTGTTCGGCGAAAGTGTTTCCGGACACGTTATTGTACTGAATCTGGTGGACAACACCGCGGCCCGCCTTGCCATTCAGGAGGTGGACGACCAGAGTCTGGCCATCGGCCTGTTTTACATCGACAATTACGACGAGGTCATCGACACCGTCGAGGAAGTGCGCAAGGTGCTCTTAATCGCGCTGATCGACAGGCAGGTGAATCAGTACATCAGCGCCATCGACGGGATCTGCAGCAAGATCGAAAAGGACAAATACCTGGTGGTCCTGCGCAAAAAATCTCTGTCGGGACTTAAGGAAGATCATTTTGAAATCCTGGAGGAGGTCAAAAAGGTCAATGTCGGCAATGAGATGGCCGTCACCCTGAGCATGGGGTTTGGCGTGGACGGCCTGACCTACGCGCAGAACTATGAATTCGCGCGCAACGCGGTCGACCTCGCGCTGGGCCGCGGCGGAGACCAGGCTGTGGTGAAATCGCCCGAAAACGTGGTTTACTACGGCGGCAAATCGCGTCAGATTGAGAAAAACACCCGCGTGAAGGCCCGCGTGAAAGCCCAGGCGCTGAAGGAGATCATCCTCGCGCGCGATGTCGTCTTTATCATGGGACATAAAATGGGGGATCCGGACTCTTTTGGCGCGGCGGTGGGAATCTACCGGATTGCCAGAACGCTGGAGAAAAAAGCGCATATTATCATCGGAGAGAGAACCGTTTCCATTATACAGATCCTGGGCCTGTTTGAAGACAATCCGGAATATGACAAGGATTTTATCATCACGAGCGCGCAGGCTATGGAGATGGTGACAGACAACGCGTGTGTGGTGGTCGTAGATGTCAATACACCTGCCAGAACGGAATGCCCGGAGCTTCTGACGAACTGCAAGTCGATCGTCGTGCTGGATCACCACCGCGCCGGCAAGGATGTCATCGAAGGCGCGACACTCTCCTATGTGGAGCCCTATGCCTCGTCCGCCTGCGAGATGGTCGCGGAGATCGTCCAGTATACAGACGACAACATCCGTCTGCGCGCGGAGGAAGCGGACGCCATGTACGGCGGGATTGTCGTCGACACGGACAGCTTTGTCAATAAGGCGGGTGTGCGGACCTTTGAAGCCGCGGCCTTCCTGCGCAGGAGCGGAGCGGACGTTGTGCGCGTGCGCAAGCTGTTCCGGGAGGAGGCGGTGGAGTATAAGGCGAGGGCGGACGCGGTCTCCCAGGCGGAGATCTACCGCAAATCCTTTGCCATTTCCACCTGCAGCGGCGAGGGCCTGCGGAGCCCCACCGTCGTCGGCGCGCAGGCGGCAAATCAGCTTCTGAATATAGACGGCATCAAAGCCAGCTTTGTCATGACAAAGCACAACGGCAAGATCTTCATCAGCGCGCGCTCCATCGATGAGGTCAACGTACAGGTTCTCATGGAACACCTGGGCGGCGGCGGCCACATCAACATGGCCGGAAGCCAGATGGACGACGCCACGGAGGAACAGGCAATAGAAGCCGTTAAGAAAGTGATCGACCAGATGATAGAGGAAGGAGAAATCGAGGAATAGCTGTTTCCCCGGCGTCTCCGCGCGGCGCGCCCCGGACCGTCTGTTTCCCGGTATCTCCGGTCAACATATTCCGGATAACGAAAGAGCACAAGGAGGACAATCATGAAGGTTATTTTACTGCAGGATGTGAAATCTCTCGGAAAAGAGGGAGAGATTGTCAATGTCAACGACGGCTACGCAAGGAATTTCCTGTTCCCCAAAAAGCTGGGTGTTGAAGCGAACGATAAAAACAGGAATGATCTGAAGCTTAAAAAACAGCGCGAGGAGAAGGAGGCGGCAGCCCGCCTGGCACAGGCGCAGGACCTGGCAGAGAAACTGGAAAAGGTTACGGTTACCGTCACTATGAAGGCAGGAGAGAACGGCCGCGTTTTCGGCTCCGTCAGCGCCAAGGAAATTGCCCAGGAGGCGAAAAAACAGTTTGATCTCGATCTGGACAAAAAGAAGATCGTGCTCTCTGAGCCGATCAAATCCTTTGGAAGCTTCGAGATTCCGATCAAGCTGCATCCGCAGGTGACCGGTAAATTCATGCTCAAAGTTACGGAGGCCTGATTCCGGATGGCACAGGAAGACGCGATCAGCCGTGTAATGCCCCACAGTCTGGAGGCAGAGCGGTCAGTACTGGGGTCCATGCTGATTGATCCGGAGGCGGTGGAGACCGCTGCGGAAATCATTCGGGAAGAGGACTTCTATGCCAGGCAGAACGGCATTTTGTTTCAGACAATGTTTGAAATGTCGCAGAAAGGGACAGCAATCGATCCCGTGACGCTCCAGGCGAGGCTCCGGGAGAAGAACCTGCCGCCCGAGCTTTATTCGGACGAGATGCTCCGCGAACTGATCGCGACGGTCCCCACATCTGCCAACATCAAATCCTATGCGGAGATTGTCGCGGAAAAATCCCTGCTGCGCAGCATGATCCGCGCGAACGAGGAGATCGCGGGAAGCTGCTACGCCCAGAGTGAGGATATGGAAAAACTCCTCGACAAGGCGGAAAAAAGGATATTTGAGATTTCACAGAAGAGAACGGCCTCCGACTTTGTGCCGATCAGGCAGATTGTCCTCAACGCGATGGACAAAATCGAGACGGCCTCCCGGATCAAGGGCAGCGTCACAGGCCTCTCCACCGGCTTCACGGATCTCGACAACCGGACAGCCGGTCTGCAGCCCGCTGATTTTATCCTGATCGCCGCGCGTCCCTCCATGGGGAAGACAGCGCTCGTCCTCAACATCGCCGAGTATATGACGATGCGGGAAAACCGGTGCGTCGGGGTTTTTTCTCTCGAAATGTCCAAAGAGCAGCTGGTCAACCGGCTGCTGGCGATGCAGTCTCACGTCGAGGCGCAGAAAATCCGGACAGGCGACCTCACGGAAGCCGAATGGGCGGAGGTGATCGACAGCGCCGGAAATATCGGAGAGAGCCGGCTGATCATCGACGATACACCTGCCATCACGGTCGCGGAGCTGCGCTCAAAATGCAGAAAATACAAGCTTGAGTTCGGGATGGAGCTTGTGATCATTGACTACCTTCAACTCATGAGCGGGTCCGGCAGGAGCGGGGAGTCCCGCCAGCAGGAGATCTCGGATATCTCCCGCTCCCTGAAGGCCCTCGCCCGGGAGCTGAATGTACCGGTAGTGGCGCTTTCCCAGCTCTCCCGCGCCGTGGAATCACGTCCCAACCACCGGCCCATGCTGTCCGATCTGCGCGAATCCGGCGCGATCGAGCAGGACGCGGACCTGGTCATGTTCATCTACCGCGACGACTATTACCACGAGGATTCGGAGAAGAAGGGAATTGCGGAGATCATTATCGCCAAACAGCGAAACGGCCCGATCGGTACAGTCGAGCTCAGCTGGCAGCCGCAGCTGACGAAATTCGCGAACCTGGCCCGGTGAGACGGGGGTATTTTCGCGCAGCAACTGTTCCTTACCCAGCATTTCCTTATCCCTCGTTGCCTGATCCCTCATCTCGGGATTGGATCCGCAATGAACCGATCCGCGATGAAGCGGGTCTGTTTAAAGCGTGCGCAGCCCCCGCCGAAGCACGGATCCTGCGCGATGAAGAACAAAAATAAAAAAAAGACAAAAACAGCCCCGGCGGTGGATTTTCTTCCACGGCCGGGGCTGTTTCTTTTACATGATTTGTCCCTTCCCGCAGGGAGGAAAGCGGGATTAATTAAGGATATTTATCCTTTAAGCTTTAAAGGATGATCAGCCCTCAACAATCGCGCCGACAGGGCAGGTGCTCTCGCAGGCGCCGCAGTCGATGCAGGTCTCTGCATTGATCTCGTACTGGGAATCGCCCTGAGCGATCGCGTCGACGGGGCAGGAAGAAGCGCAGGAACCACAGCTGATGCAGGAATCAGTAATAACACGTGCCATTTTGGAGTTCTCCTTTCAAGTAGAGTTCTTTATAATATTATTTTTTACTGGAACAGAACAAAGAGTTAGTAGTGACTAAACCGCCTTATTCTGACACAAGCCACAGACGGCACCGGAATGCCTGTCTGTGGCTTGTTAGAATCATGATAGCTTTTTTTCACACAGGCGTCAAGAATGATTTCGCATGTTCTGTAAAGTATACAGAATCTCCGTTACCGTTCCGGACGCCCCTGCCGCGCGCTGTCTGAAGAGAGCAGGACAGCAGGGTGAAAGCCTTATATATTTGCGGGAAATTATACCTCGTTGTACAGAGCGCCGAGTTTGCTCAGATACTCGAACTTGGCCTTCGCGTTGGCCTCGTTCTCCGCGTACATCTTCTCCGCGTTGGCCGGATTGGCCTTCTTGAGGGACATGTAACGGACTTCGCCGTTGAGGAATCCCTGGTAATCGCCAGTCGGAGCCTTGGAATCAAGGGTGAACTTCTTGGCGCCGCCTGCAGGATTGAAGCGGAACAGGTTCCAGTAGCCGGTGGAGACAGCGAGCTTCTCCTCGTCCATAACCTTGGACATGCCCTTCTTGATGCCGTGGTTGATGCAAGGCGCGTAAGCGATGATCAGCGAAGGTCCGGGATAAGCCTCGGCCTCAGCGATCGCGTCGATGCACTGCTTCATGTTGGCGCCCATGGAGATCTGCGCAACATAGACGTAGCCATAGCTCATAGCCATTGCGGCGAGGTCTTTCTGCTTGACTTCCTTACCGCCTGCAGCGAACTGCGCGACAGCGCCGATCGGGGTCGCCTTGGAGGACTGGCCGCCGGTGTTGGAGTAAACTTCGGTGTTGAAGCAGAATACGTTGATATCCTTGCCGGAAGCGAGGACATGGTCGACACCGCCGTAGCCGATATCGTAAGCCCAGCC
>JAUNJS010000418.1 GCA_030533125.1 Eubacteriales bacterium
TGTCTCGCTTCCCCGCAGCCTTCTCGGCCTGACAGTAAGATCCATAACCTGTCGTACCTCCCGTTTTCTTTCTAAAAAAACTCTAATGGGGACTGTTGCTTCCGTCACTCATCGTATGGTGTTGGTAAGTGGCTGAATGATCCTTCTTTTGTCGTTTTTTGTCATTCATTTTATCACGGCAATAGCGTGGAAGTTCCTTACCAGTCCGACTCCGCCGCGGCGATCACTTCATCCACCAGGGCGTCAAGCGTCGCGCATGCCGCCATGCGCGTCTTCATTTTGTAAGCATCCGCAGCAGCTTTCGTCTGCTTTCCGATACAGATTGCGCGAAGACCTGCAAGATCTGTCTTCTGCATGGCCGCGCAGAATCCCCGCACCGTCGAGGCGCTGGTAAACACAGCATAATCAATCTCTCTGTCCCGGACACAGGCCGCCGCGTCAACCGGGCCGCCGGACGTATAGACAGTCTCATATGTCGGAATATCCGTAATTTCGATATGTACCGCCTTCCCGGAATCCGGGACCGAGTCTTCTCTGAAGCCTTCGCCAGAACCTTTTCCAGGATCCCCTCCGAAGCCTTCGCGAGAGTCTTTTCCAGGGCTTCCTCCGAAGTCTTCGCCAGCGCCTTTTCCAGAGCTCTCTCTGAAGCTTTCGACAGAACCTTCTCCGAAGCCTCCTTTCAGCGCCAGGATCAGCTCTTTGTTTCCGATCCTGGCCCTCGGGATCAGGACACGCACCTGGTCCGCAGCGTGACGGCCGGCCTCTCTTTCCCGCTCTCCTTCATTCTTTTTGTCTGCGAGGATCCGCTCCCGGAGCTGTCGCCCGAGGGTCTCCCCGTCGTATACGGTGGGCATGAAATCCGCTTTCAGCCCGTATTCCCGGAGTGCCTTCGCGCTCCCTCGGCCGATCACCGCCAATTTCGTCCTCCACAGATCCCGAACGTCATATTTTTGCAGGAAAAAGTCCATGAATACTTTTACGCCGGTCGGGGAGGTGAAGACGATCCAGTCGCAGGAGCCTGCCGCGAAGGCTGCCGATTCAGCTAAACTGCACGGCGCGGAAACAGGCACCGCTTCTTTTGCGCCTCCCGGCAAGGCAGGCACATCATCTCCCGCAGCGCACGGTACGGAAGACAGATTTTCGTCAGCAGTTCCGCCGAAGGCTTCCGACAGATAGCTTTCCAGAGCCTCGTTGGGCGTGATCGGTTCTGTCTCGATCGCCGGAAGCTCCATGACCTCCGCGCCCAGCTTCCGCAGGCGCGACGACATTTCCGAAATATGTTCCCTTGGTCTTGTGACCAGAATCCGTTTTCCTGCCAGTGGGCGTTTCTCATACCAGGCAAAGTCCTCCGCGAGCGCGCAGACATCCCCCACTACGATGATCGCCGGCGTCCCGATCTTGGCTCGTTCCGCCTCCTTTTCGAGAGTGGCGACAGTCGCCACTATGCGCCGTTGTCCCGCCGTGGTACCTTTTTCCAGAACGGCGGCGGGCTTTTCCGGATCCATTCCCGCCGCGAGAAGGCCGTCCATGATCGCTCCGAGCGAAGAGAGCCCCATCAGGAAGATCAGTGTCCCTTTTGTCCGGACCAGCGCCTGGAAATCAATATCATATTCTCCGCCCCTGCGCCTGTGTCCGGTAATGATATGCACCGAAGAAGTATAGTCGCGGTGCGTCACCGGGATGCCGTTGTAGGCCGGCACGGCAATGGCGCTCGTCACACCCGGGACGACTTCATAGGGGATTCCGTTTCCGGCAAGCAGCTCCAGTTCTTCGCCGCCGCGTCCGAACAGAAAGGGATCGCCGCCTTTGAGGCGCACCACCCGCTTCCCCTCCTGTGCCTTTCGCAGAAGGAGCATGTTGATCTCCTCCTGTGCCATGAGATGATTCCCGGCGCGTTTTCCGACATTCACGAGCTCCGCGTTCCGCGGGATCAGTGTCAGCACCTCTTCGCCGACGAGCGCGTCATAAACCACCACTTCCGCCGCCGAAAGCACTTCCAGCCCTTTCAGCGTGAAAAGCCCCCTGTCGCCCGGCCCTGCTCCCACGAGCCATACTTTTCCTGTCATCTGCCTGCCTCTTCTCATGACCCCTGACTCCTCTGCGGATCTGTCAGGAATTGATCTTTTTTTGTTTCCTGTCTGTTTTCCGGATGATTCCGTCAGAAACCTCACCGCACACTGCTTTTCCGGTAACCGCTCAGGACCGCCTTTCACTGTATCCGCAAGCCGTTCTCATCCATGGGCTTCAGCCAGTATTTCCTCCGCGAGGTCCTTTCCTGCCCGGGCGCAGTCCTCCACACTGCGGACGAAGTTTTGCGCCTGCTTCCGGAATGCCTTCTGTTTCACTTCATCATAGTAAAAACCGCGGAGTGTCATGACCGCCCCTGCCTCTTCCCATGCAAAAGCAGTGTGCGCCGCGATGGGGGAAGTGCACCCGCCGCCGAGCGCCCGGACATAAGCCCGTTCCGCCGCTGTCGCGAACGCGCTCTCTGTGTCGCAGAATCCGTCAAGACAGCTGTAGTCTTCTCCCCTCCTGCCCTGCAGTGCCAGGATCCCCTGTCCTGCGGACGGGATGACTTCGTCCACCTCGAAATATCTGCTGATCCGGTTTTCCAGGCCGAGCCGTTTTAACCCGGCACTTGCCAGAATCAGCGCGCCGTACTGCCCCTCGTCCAGTTTGCGCAGCCTTGTGGCAACATTCCCCCGGACGCTTTCAAACCGGACATTCGGGAAGATCTCCTGCAGCTGCAGGACCCTTCTCCCGGAGGAAGTCCCGATCGGCCTGCCGGCGTTTAAGTACTCCCTCAGAGCATTGTCATCAGACAACTCTTCCTGTTTAATTCCAGCCGGCAGGACCAACACATCCCGCGGGTCCTCCCGCCGGGAATAGCCGATCACCGGCAGGTCTTCCGGCATCTCGACCGGCATATCCTTCATGCTGTGTACCGAGAGGTCGATGCGCTCCTCCCGCAGGGCCTGGTCGAGTTCCTTTACAAACAGGCCTTTCCCGCCGATCTCATCCAGCCGCCGGTCCAGGATCCTGTCGCCGGTGGTCTTCATCGTTTCCAGTCGAAGACGGATCTCCGGATGATTCTCTTCCAGATATGTCATGACGATCTTCGTCTGAATGACTGCCAGGGCGCTCTCCCTGCTGCCGATCACAAGCGTTTTCCC
>JAUNJS010000085.1 GCA_030533125.1 Eubacteriales bacterium
AGCTTTTGTTCATGGGCCAGGAGTTCGGCCAGGAGCGCGAGTGGAGCGAGGCCCGCGAGCTCGACTGGTTCCTGCTCTCCGACGAGCAGAACAGAGGCATGAAGAACTACGTCGCGAAGCTTCTCGAGCTGTACAGGAGCCACAAGTGCCTCTATGAGATCGACAATGACTGGGGCGGATTTGAGTGGATCAACGCCAATGATTACGAGCGAAGCATTTACACCTTCCTGCGCAAGGCGCCTTCGAGCCGCAAGGGACTGGTGTTCGTCCTGAACATGACGCCTGTCAAATACGAGAAATACCGCGTCGGTGTCCCTGTAAAGGGCCGCTACCGCCTCGTCCTCAACAGCACGGAAAAACAGTTCGGCGGTTTCGAGGACACGCCCGTTCCCGCCGCGATCCGTGCCCGGAGCGGCCTGTGCGACTATCGCGAACAGTACCTGGAATTCGATCTTCCCGCCTACGGCGGCCTGGTGTTCGAATTCAATTATTGAGTTTAACCGCTGTGTCAGGGGTTGTGTAAATCCGTTTACAAAAAGCGGGGAGCATCTGTGCGGGCTGATCGCGTTCAATCGCCGCGGCAGGGATAACGTAAATCCGCTTACAAAGAGCGGGGAGCACCTGTGCGGGCTGATCGCGTTCAATCGCCGCGGCAGGGATAACGTAAATCCGCTTACAAAGAGCGGGGAGCACCTGTGCGGGCTGATCGCGTTCAATCGCCGCGGCAGGAATTGTGAAAAACCGGAAATGCGGGCTGCGGCACAGCCCGCGCCATAGAAATGTGTCTGAGGACAGATGTGTCAGGGGCAGGTCCCCTGACACATTCTGCCCTATAATGATCTTTCGGAAAGGAGGGAAAACGTGGAACTTCATGAGTCTGCGGAGGACTATCTGGAAACCATTCTGGTTTTATATGAGAGAAACGGGCAGGTACGTTCCATTGACATTGTCAATGAGATGAATTTTTCCAAACCCAGCATCAGCATCGCGATGAAAAAGCTCCGTGAGAACGGGTTTATCCGGATGGATCTCAACGGACTGATCACGCTGACACCGAAAGGCCGGGAGATTGCCGAACGTATTTATTCCAGACATAAGCTCCTGACAAAGGTGTTGATGGCGATCGGAGTCGATGAGAAAAAGGCTGCGAGTGAGGCCTGTAAGATCGAACATGACATCGATGATGATACTTATGAGAAGATCGGAAAATTCTATCAGACCTGGTGCGGCAGGGAGGAAGCGACCTGACTGCGGAAAGGGATGGTGCGGAGATTTCTGACAGGGGGCAGGGATCTTTGACGGGGGTTCAGAGGCGTTTTTACAGTGAGCAAACAGCATTGTGAGGAGAAAGAAAGTGAAGACAGATATACAGATTGCGCAGGAAGCAGAACTTTATCCGATTACAAAGGTGGCGGAAGCGGCGGGGATCCCCGCGGATTCTCTCGAACAGTATGGAAAATACAAGGCGAAACTATCGGATGAGTACCTTGAGAGCCTGCAGGACCGTCCGGACGGAAAGCTGATTCTGGTGACGGCCATCAACCCCACGCCCGCGGGCGAGGGAAAGACGACCACCAGCATCGGTATGGCGGACGCCTTCCATCAGCTCGGCAAAAACGTCATGCTCGCGCTGCGCGAGCCTTCGCTGGGTCCGTGCTTCGGCGTCAAGGGCGGAGCGGCCGGCGGCGGTTATGCCCAGGTCGTTCCCATGGAGGAACTCAACCTGCACTTTACCGGCGATTTCCATGCCATTACCTCTGCGAATAACCTGCTCGCGGCTGCCATTGACAACCACATCCATCACGGAAATGTCCTCGGAATCGATCCCACCCAGATTGTCTGGAAGCGCTGCATGGACATGAATGACCGCGCGCTGCGCAGCATCGTGGTCGGCATGGGCACGAAGATGGACGGCCCCCTTCGGCAGGACCGCTTTGTGATCACGGCGGCTTCCGAAATCATGGCGATACTCTGCCTCGCCGAGGACAGGGATGATCTCCGTGTCCGCCTGGACCGCATTGTTGTCGGCTATAATTATCAGGGCAAGCCCGTCCTGGCGAAGGATCTGGAAGTGACCGGCTCCATGATGGCCCTTCTGAAGGAAGCCATTTCCCCGAACCTGATCCAGTCTCTGGAGCACACACCGGCCCTTGTCCACGGCGGCCCCTTCGCGAACATCGCCCACGGCTGCAACTCCGTGCGCGCGACGAAGGCCGCGCTCAAGATCGCGGATTATTGCATTACGGAGGCGGGCTTCGGCGCGGACCTCGGCGCGGAGAAGTTCCTGGATATCAAGTGCCGCATGGCGGGCCTGCATCCCGACGCGGTCGTTATCGTTGCCAGCGTTCAGGCACTCAAACACAACGGCGGCGTTCCGAAGGCGGATCTCAAAAAGGAGAACATCGAGGCGCTGAAAAAGGGCATCGTCAACCTTGAAAAGCACGTCGAGAATATTCAAAAGTACGGCGTGCCCGCGGTTGTCGCCCTCAATTCCTTTATCACGGACACGGAGGCGGAGACAAAGGCCGTCGAGGAATTCTGCGAAAGCCACGGCTGCGCTTTCTCAAAGGCAACTGTCTGGGCGGACGGCGGAAAAGGCGGAATCGACCTCGCACAGAAGGTCATCTCCACGATTGAGGAGAAAGAGAGCCATTATGCCCCCATTTATCCCCTTGAGATGCCCCTCGCGGAAAAGATCGAAACCATCGCGAAAGAGATCTACGGCGCGGACGGTGTTGCCTTTACAAGCGCCGCGCAGAAACAGCTGAACGAGCTTCAGGCCCAGGGCTTCGGAGATCTTCCGGTCTGCATCGCCAAGACGCAGTATTCCCTTTCCGATGATCAGACAAAGCTCGGACGTCCCACGGGCTATGACCTCAATGTCCGCGAAGTCTATGTCTCCGCAGGTGCCGGCTTCGTCGTCGCCCTCACGGGTACCATCATGGCCATGCCCGGCCTTCCTAAGCGCCCCGCGGCGTGCAGCATCGACATCGACAGCGACGGCAGGATCACAGGCTTGTTCTAAGAGACTGGTTTTCTGCGTGTACTGAGGCGGACGGAGAAAGCAGAGCGCGGATCACAGGCTTGTTTCAAGAGGCTGCTCTTCTGCGTGGATTGAGGACGATGGAAAACGCAGAGCGCGGATCACAGGCTTGTTTCAAGAGGCTGATCCTCTGTGTGGATTGAGGACGACGAAAAAACAGGAGAACCGATATGATCAGAATTACGATGAAAGACGGCGGCGTTATCGATATCGAACTTGATGAGAAGGCCGCTCCCATCACTGTAGAGAATTTCCTGAAGCTCGTGAAGGACGGGTTTTATGACGGTACGATCTTTCACAGGGTCATCCCGGGATTTATGATTCAGGGCGGGGACCCGCAGGGCACCGGCATGGGCGGCCCCGGATGGACGATCAAGGGAGAGTTCGCCCAGAACGGATGGAACAATCCGATCAAGCACAAACGCGGCGTAATCAGCATGGCCCGCGCGATGGATCCGAACAGCGCCGGAAGCCAGTTTTTTATCATGCATGCGGACGCGGATTACCTCGACGGCCAGTACGCGGCCTTCGGTCATGTCGTGCGCGGCATGGACGTCGTGGACCGGATCGCGTCGACGCGCACCAATCGCTGGGCGGGAGACCGGCCGTATAAGGACCAGGTTATGGAAACAGTCCGCGTTGTGGAAGAATAAATGATTGGCTTTGAAATGCTGCAGGAATTGATGAAAAACAGAAAGCTCGCGCATGATTATTGGAATATTGTAAAAAGAGCGGCAGCGGTGCTGTGTGTGGTTTCGCTGCTGGGGCTGACGGCGGGATGCGGCAGCACGGGAGCCTCCGGTGCAAAAGCGGGAGAGGCGCAGAATACCGGCGCCGCCGGCCCCGGGCGGGAGCTTTCCGCGGAGGGGAGCAGCGGGTCAGGCACGGCGTCCGCGCAGGGGACTTCCGGAACGGAAACCGGCGGAAACAGCGGTACGGCCGCGGCAGCCGCGGCGGAAGGCGCCGTCAGCATTGAAATCCCGGAGAACCCTTATCACAGGGAAGACGGCGGGGTTTCGATCGATGTCTTCGCCATGGATACATATATGACCCTTCTCGCCTACGGGGACCGCGCCGAGGAAGCTGTTCTGGCTGCTGCCGAAGAGATTCACAGCCTTGATGACAGACTTTCCACAGGAAATCCGGAGAGTGAGATTTCCCGGATCAACGCAGCCGGCGCGGGAAGCGCCTCCGAGGTTGTCCTGTACCTCGTGGAACAGTCCCGGATGCTCTACGACGAGACCGGGGGCCTTTTTGATATCGCGATTTACCCGGTTATGAAACTGTGGGGATTTCCCACGCAGGATTTCCGCGTCCCGGAGAAGACTGAGATTGAAGCGGCCTTAAAGCTGGCAGACGCGTCCGCGATCAGCATCGAAACGGAGCCGTCCGCGACGGACAAACAGGCGCCGGCGGCAGAAGCCGCCGCCACAGGAGAGGAGGCCGCAGGAACCGCAGCCACAGAAGAGCAGGCGGCCGCATCCGCGGGCACCGGAGAACCTGCTGCCGCAGTAAAAGAAGAGCCGGCGGCTGCGGAGCCAGAGGAATCGCCTGCCGAGACATACCCTGTGCTGCGCTTCGGGCTTCCCGGCATGGAGATTGATCTGGGCGGAATTGCCAAGGGGTATACCGGCAATCGCGTCATGGAGATTTTTAAGGAACATGGCATCAGCCACGGGCTCATCAGCCTCGGGGGGAATGTTCAGGCGCTTGGTTCCAAAGAAGACGGCAGCGCCTGGCGTGTCGCGATCCAGAATCCGGAGAGCGGCCAGGGGTATCTCGGAATCCTGGATATAAAAGACAAAGCAGTAATTACGTCCGGGGGTTACGAACGGTATTTTGAGCAGGATGGTGTCCGGTATCATCACATCATTGACCCCCGCACCGGATATCCGGCGGACAGCGGACTGCTCTCCGCGACCATTGTCAGCGAGGACGGTACACTGGCGGACGGACTGTCCACATCCCTGTTTATCATGGGAAAAGAGGAAGCGGAAAAATACTGGCGGGTCCATCCGGACCTGTTCGATTATATCCTCGAGGACGCGGACGGGACGCTTTATGTCACCGAAGGTGCCGCGGACCTTCTCACGACAGACGCAAAGACTGTGATCATCCGGCGATGAGGGCACAGGCCGGACGCTTTACAGCGGCTCCGGGACGCTGTTCTTTCTCGCATGAACAGATTAAAAATAATTGTGATCGCCTGCCCGCGCACCAGACAGCGGATTGTCCGGTGCGCGGGCGGTTTTTGTGTGCCGGGAACCGCGGGCCGGGCCAAAACGCGCTTATAGAACCGCGGGCCGGGCCAAAATGCGCTGTTGACTTTGTCGCGTTGACGTATTAACATTAGAAAAGTTTTTGCCTTTGCGGCAGGCTGCATCTCGTTGTATACATAAAGGTACATGAAGGGGAAAGTTATGGAAAACAAAACACGTACTGTACGGGTGACGGTCGCGGCGTTTGTCGCGGTCCTGATTTTTCTGGTATTTGCGGCCTTTGTGACGACGCCCGAGAGCGTCCAGCAGAGCTTCTGGTCGCTCATCCCTCCGCTGATCGCGATTATTCTCGCGCTGGTGACGAAGGAGGTCTACAGTTCGCTCTTTATCGGCATTGTGACCGGATCGCTTCTGTATTCCGGATTTAATTTCGAAGGCACAATGACGCACATTTTCAGCGACGGAATCGTCGCCTCGCTCGCGGACTCCTGGAATGTCGGCATTCTGGTCTTCCTGGTGATCCTTGGCACTATCGTGCAGCTGATGAACCGCACGGGCGGCAGCGCCGCGTTCGGCAACTGGGCGGTCCGCAGGATCCAGTCCAGGGAGGGAGCACAGCTGGCGACCATCGCGCTCGGCGTCCTGATCTTCATCGACGACTACTTCAACTGCCTGACCGTGGGCAGCGTCATGCGCCCCGTCACGGACAAGTTTAAAGTCTCCCGCGCCAAGCTGGCGTATCTGATCGACGCCACCGCGGCGCCGGTCTGCATTATCGCCCCGATCTCCAGCTGGGCGGCGGCAGTCGCCGGATTCGTCGAGGGGGAAAACGGGCTGGCTCTGTTTATCCGCACGATTCCGTATAACTATTACGCGCTGCTCACGATCGCGATGATGATCATGATCGTCCTGATGAATATCAACTACGGCCCGATGGCCGAACACGAGTACAACGCGGTCGTGAACGGGGATATTTATACGACTCCGGACCGTCCCTACGCGAACGCGGTCGATGATACCCAGGGAAAGATCGGTATTGTCGCGGATATGCTTGTGCCGATTTTCTCCCTGATCGTGTGCTGCGTCATCGGCATGATCTACACCGGCGGATTCTTTACCGGCGAGACTTTCATCGACGCGTTCGCAAACAGCGACGCTTCGATCGGCCTGGTGCTGGGATCCTTCGGCGGCCTGATGATCACGATGGTCTATTACCTGATCCGCAATTCTCTTTCCTTTGAGGAAATGATGGGCTGCCTTCCCGACGGCTTCAAGCAGATGGTTCCCGCGATCCTTATTCTGACGCTGGCCTGGACGCTGAACGGCACGACCGCGAGCCTGGGCGCGAAGGAATTCGTGGCAGGCGTGATCCAGAACAACGCCGCAGGCTTTGCCTCCTTCCTGCCTTTCATCATCTTCCTGATCGCGGTCGGCCTGTCCTTCGCGACCGGCACCTCCTGGGGAACCTTCGGAATCCTCATTCCGATCGTCGTCGCCTGCTTCCAGACGACAGACCCGCAGCTGATGATCATCGCGATGAGCGCCTGCATGGCGGGTTCCGTCTGCGGCGACCACTGCTCGCCTATCTCGGACACCACGATTATGTCCAGCGCCGGCGCCCAGTGCAACCATATCAACCACGTTTCGACGCAGATGCCCTACGCGTTCACCTGCGCGGCTGTCTCTTCCGTGACCTACATCATCGCCGGTCTGATCCGGAATCCCATGATTTCACTCGCGATCGGCCTCGTGATCATGTTTGCCGTCATGTTTATTGTCCGGATGTCCGCCGGAAACAAGATCCCCATGGAGCCTGGGAACACGGAGTCCGGGAACTGACAGAAGGCGGAGCGGAAGCGGGGCGGAACGGGCAGCTCTGCCCGCCCCGGATCCGGCTGTGCCCTGCAGCAGTAAGGATTGCCGCGCAAATAAATGCTCCATCCGGCGTGTCTTTTTCTCCGATCTCACAGGGCGGGATTCAGTTACATAGCCCGCTATGCGCCTTCATCCCGCCCTGCAATCTCGAAGAAAAATCCTACGCCAGCTGACGCATTTATTTGTGCGGCCATCCTAATGAAAAAAGACGAACCTCTGCGCGGCGGTTCAGGGACTGCCGCGCAGAGGTTCTTGTAGATTTTTATGAAACAGACCCTTAAAGATGCAGATCCATGATGAAGCAGATTCTGAATGGAACAGGCCCTTGATGAAGCCAGACCCTTAATGAAGCAGATTTTATGAACAGGAGGATTCCCGGATGAGGCTCAAAAACGTGACGGCTGTCTTTTTCAGCCCTACAGGAAACGCGAAAAAAATCGTAACCGCGATTGCGGAGGTGATCGCGGACAAGGCGGGACTCCCCGTCAAAACCATTGATATTACCCTGCCGCAGGCAAGAAATGACGACGGAACAAAAGGAGACAAACCGCTGTACGTCTTTGGACCGGGAGAGCTGGTGGTCTTCGGGACGCCTGTTTATGCCGGACGCATTCCGAACAAGATCCTCCCCGCGTTCCAGACACTGTTTGCGGGAAACGGCGCCCTGGCAGTGCCGGTCGTCACATTTGGCAACCGGAGCTTCGACAACGGACTGATCGAAATGCGCATGGAGCTGGAACAGCACGGTTTCCATACGATCGCCGGCGCGGCCTTCGTATCGGAACATGTCTTTTCGGACAAACTTGCCGCCGGCCGCCCGAATGAGGATGATATGGCGGTGATCCGTCAGTTCGCCTCTGACGCCGCGGGTAAGGCGGAGGCGCTTGCGGAAGGCCCCTGCGACGGCATGGCAGAGATCCCGGCGCCCATACAGGTGAAGGGAGAGGATCCAATTCCCGGCTATTACCGCCCCCTGGGCGCGGACGGAAAGCCCGCAGTCTTTCTCAAAGCGAAGCCCAAAACCTCCGACGCGTGCAACGACTGCGGCATCTGCGCGAAGGTCTGCCCCATGGGCAGTATCAGCAGCGAGGACTTCCGCACGGTCACCGGCGTGTGCATCAAGTGCCATGCCTGCGTCAGGCTCTGTCCCGAGAACGCCAAATATTTTGACGATCCGGCTCTGCTCTCCCACATCCGGAACCTGGAGGATAACTATACCCGCCGCGCGGAGAATGCTGTTTTTCTCTGATACATTTTTCTCTGATACATCTGAAAAAATCAGAAAATCAAAAATAAGCCCCTGTGCGGAAGCAGTCCGGCTGCTGTACAGGGGCTTTTTGCGCGATGAAATGTCGATTTTGAATCTGTTTGCGGCAGATCGTGCAGCTCCGCCGGGGACAACAGGACTGTTGATTTGATCACAGCAGATCGTGCAGCTCCGCCGGGGACGGCAGGACTTTTGATTGATCACAGCAGATCGTCCAGCTCCGCCAGGGAAGGCAGGATGATGTCCGGCCGGAAGTCGTACTGCGCGAGATCCGCCATCTGTGTCTCGCCGGTGAGGACCATAATGGAAAGTGCCTCTGATCCGTTCGCGATCGCGATGTCCGTGTAGATGCGGTCGCCGACGAAAGCGAGTTCCTCCTCTTTGAATCCGGTGTGACGGATGACGTGCTCCAGCGCATGCCGGGAGGGCTTTCCGTAGAAATCCGGGAAGCGGCCCGTAGAACGCTCGACGAGCTTCGCGATCGAACCGCAGTCCGGAATATAATCGATCGAGCCGTTGTCATCGACCGGACAGTTGTAATCCATGTTGACGCCGTAATAAGCCGCGCCGTGCCGCACATATTTGCAGGCGCGCGAGATCTTTTCATAAGTCAGCGTGGTGTCGAACCCCAGGATGACGACGGGGAGCGACGATGAATCCGTAGAACCGTTCCCATTGCCCGGGCCGTTCACTACCTTCAGCCCTGCTCCGCGGAAGGCATTTTCCAGGTTCGGCGTCCCCACGATAAAAAAAGCGTCGTTCGGATGGAGCCTCTGCATCTCCTCCAGAATGACCTGCGTCGAGAGGAAGACCTGCGCGGGAACCAGAGCAATCCCCATACCGGTGAGCTTGTCGACATAGTCCTGTTTATTTCTGGACGAGTTATTTGTAAAAAAACAGTAGGACCGCCCCGTCGCCTCCAGTTTTTTTAAAAAAGGGATAGTATAAGGGAAAAGGCGGTTGCTGAGATAGATCGTGCCGTCCATGTCGAGGACGAAGCAGCGCACCCTCTGCAGGCGGGCGCGGATCTGCCCGGCATCATCCGGCAGCGACAGAAAACCTGGTTTTGTGCTCATCGATGTTTCCTTTCAGCAAAGACTGTCAACACAGACTGTCATCGCAGACTGTCAGTACAGATTATCAGCGCAGACTAAAAATCCCGCAGCGAAAACTGGTCCCGTTTACGAAGGCTGGGGATATTACTTCCTTTCAGCGCAGACTTTCGGCGCAGATTGAAAATCCCGCACTGTCCGGCGCTTCCGGGCCGGACGGAATGACGGGCAGTCTCTTCATGTGATTTAGCCATTTTACAGCACAAACGCTCCCTGCCGCAACTCCCGCGCCTTTTTTCGGCAAAAAGGATTTTCTGGTTCTCTGATTGTCTGAATCTGCCCATTGAACCGGATCCCGGG
>JAUNJS010000419.1 GCA_030533125.1 Eubacteriales bacterium
GTAATCAAGTAATTGATTTACATTTCCATATAAACGGTATATAGCATGCCACTTTCGCGTGAGTGCGTCAGCCGACCACACGATCGATCGCAGCAGATCTATCGCCTGTATATGTTTTGTGGCAAATCCCAGCGTATGTAATTACCACGACCTGTATCGGGATGGTCGGGACGTCAAGACGTCCCGACTATACGGATGGAAATGTGACAGAATAACGTTTCCAATGATCTTCCGCCGCCGGGCTGAGACCGCAGGAGTTGCTCCGCCAGCGGGATGCACGCGGCGCACTTCCAGCGGATTTTTGCCGCCTTATATGCTATTATGTTTGATGAAGCAGACTGACTTCAGGAGAGTTCCATGGAAAAGAAAGATGGCTATATCGACTACATCATGCCCCGGATCTACTGGACCCCTGGAGCTTTATGCAGAAGGAAACCGACACTGTCGGGCTTAGATTCAATCCTGTCTATAACGCATAGTGGAAGGAGACCGGTGACTGGCAGCCGCATGCTGCCAGCCGGACAGCTGGAAGACATGGAGCTAAAACCCGATAACCATGGGTTTGCGGGGATGAAATAAAATGAAGAAAACGATCGATGAACTGCTTCAGTCACCATACTGGATCATTGATATATTGCCGAAACAGGTTCCGAAAGACAGCCCCGGACAGTACTTTGCTGTAGAAGAATACTACCTCAAAGATGACCGGCTTTCCGAGATTAAGCGGAAGCATATAAATGTGATACTGAGGCTGAATTGCTACAGGGATATCTCCATTGATGAAGAACCGGAAATCAATCCCTCTCCGGAACGTATTGCCAAAGAGATACGAAGAAGGTATCTTTATCTTATGACCGGGGAGTCTATGATTCTCTCTGAGCCGGACTGTACACATATGACGGTCTTTAATCCTGATCCGCAATTGCTGGAACTGATTAGTGAGATTGCTTCCGGGGAAGGTCTTTTTGTCTGGAAACCCTCGAGTTGATATAGCACAATCGAAAAATCCGCATTGTTGAGAAAGAAGCAGGAGTACTGATCCCGGCGCTGTCCTGTCATGTTGAGCCGGACAGCCTGCAGAACCTGCAGTCGTGAGCCCCGGCTGCAGGGGCCTCTCGGCATCCAGACCTCCCTGAAATGACTTTTATTAACAGACTGAATGCGGCGTGTATCCTGTCCGGGAGAGGTTTTAAGATCATGTGCATCGTGATCGCGGCCGCCTTTTTGATCAGCATGGTTCTGTATGTGGCCTATTACCGGATGGAAGAAATGAAAGCATTTTATGCCGCGATGGTACCGTTGGTAACGGAAGCGTTCTCGATTGTAATTCTTGCCGGGATGCTGCTTGCGGGGAGCAGATGACTGATTTCCTGTTTGAAAAAGAAGATCGGCAGGATCAGGACCTGCGGCCAGAGCGGGGTTGACCGGGCAGCAATGGACTACGACTGAGAGAACCGGGGCATGTCGAACTATTTTTTACAGGACAGGTGAAAACCGGGGAGAAAACACAATGAAGACGATAGGACTGATTGGCGGAATGAGCTGGGAAAGCACAATCCCGTATTATTCGATCATCAATGAATATGTGAAAAACAGCCTTGGAGGACTTCACAGCGCCAGAATAGTGCTTTACAGCGTGGAATTTGACGAAATAGAAAGATGCCAGTCATCCGGTAATTGGGACAGAAGCGCTGAAATACTTGGCGATGCCGCAAAGAAGCTCGAACAGTCAGGGGCAGACGTAATACTGATCTGCACAAATACCATGCACAAGGTCTACCCTGAAGTACAGAAAATGATATCCGTTCCGCTGATCCACATCGCAGATGCAACTGCGGATGTCCTTAAAAGAGACGGCATTAAAAAGGTGGCTTTGTTAGGAACAAAATATACCATGATGGAAGACTTCTACAAGTCGAGGCTCTCTGACAGAGGTTTTGAAGTGATCATTCCGGATGAAAAAGATATTGAACTGGTAAACCATGTGATTTTTGACGAGCTGTGCCTCGGCATAATCAATGAGGAGTCGCGGGCGGAGTTTTCGCGGATTATCAAGGAAATGAAAGGAAAAAGCGCCGAAGCAGTGATCCTCGGCTGTACCGAAATCGGGAACCTCATCAAACAAAAGGATTCAGTTCTGCCTGTATTCGACACTACAGTGATTCATGCGGAAAGCGCAGCTATTTTCGCATTAAGAGCAGAATAATATGTGAATAAATACGAATTTTGCATAATTTGAAACAGATAAGGAATTGTTAAAAGCGCCGACGGCACTATGCCGGAGGCGCTGTTTTATGCAATAGAAGGAGGTCTTTATGGCAAAACTCAACGATATCCGCGCGCTGGCGGAAAACCATGCGTCGGATATTTCCCGCTCCACGGCAACGTGGACCGGTTACCCGGACACGGCGGCGACAAAGGGAGCGATCGTATTGACAGTCCTGCCATTATGGAAACCGTCTTTCCTTTTGCTGAAGCAAGAAGGAAAGGTACGACACTTTACAGATCCGGGCTTCCAATGGCACATTTATCACATCGGCGAATCAGCAACTTAAACCCGGACAGAAGGCGAATATCCGAAAAGGAGAGATCTTTCAACTGGCACATATAAAATTGCAGACCTGTTAGGATCAGAAAATATGTATAAACGCATATGGGCGCCGAGGTATAACAGATCATAAGAGCTACAGATAGCGTTGCAGTAAGCAGCAATATCCGTGGTTTTTTTTATGCCTGAAATATTGCAGGATGTTTCAAATTTTCCAATTTTAGGTTTCCACACTGAAAACTCTCTGACGATATAGAAACACATTTTCCATGGGATACTTATTTCAGATCAAACAACAAGACGTTAATGAGTGATGTATTTCACTCGGGAAGGAGAGGCTCATGACTGAAAAGAGTGTTTTTATCAGTAAGACGGAATATCCGTTTTTGAAGAGGTTCATGTAAATATCGATTGGTTTGGCGGATTCGCCATGAGCCAAAAAAGTGAGTGGCAGATTGCTCTTCATCAGATTTTTCTGCTGTCATATCCGGACAAGAAGGTTCTTGAGATCTCTTCTACGAGTCTGATGTCTCCTGGATCAAGGCTTAGTGCGATGAACCTGGGCAGCCACTGTATATGACCGCAATATCGGTCGATACAAAGGCCGCAGGGTTACAC
>JAUNJS010000008.1:0-22315 GCA_030533125.1 Eubacteriales bacterium
GGGGATATTCAGTGATTACACAAAGAATATGCGAAGGAGACGCGACGAAATCCTGATCCGAAATCCCGGTCCGCATAAAGCGGAAAAACACTTGCGCAATTTTGCCATTCTGCACAGGAAACTGCACACGTCAACAACCTGCTTTATTGAGAAAAGCGGCCTGCTGGATCAGCTGGCCGCTGTTTTTTTCGAGAGGCGCCTCTGCCATATTGCATCGACGCCGGCGGGACGTCGATCATCGGCTGTTTTTATCGAGAGGCGTCTCTGCCTTATTGCATCGTTGCCGGCGAGACGTCGATCAACGGCTGTTTTTATCGAGAGGACGCCTCTGCCTTATTGCCCATGTTACCCCTGCGGAACAGCGGGCGCATTTCCGCAGCTTAAGGAGCTGTCACTTAATAACCCGGGAATATCTGTCTGTCTTTTCTCCCGAAAAAAATGCTCAAAAAATAGTTTTTCAATAAACGATAAGAAGATCAAAACGGCAGATTCTTTCTGTCAGGGAGCGGCTTCGTCTGAATGTATTCAAACTCGTCGATGTCGGTGATGCCGGTTTCTTTCAGGAAGGAAACGGTCTTCCGCACATCGGCTTCCGTGTTGAAGCCGGGAATATGAGGGACCCGCACGCGGATTTTTTCAGAGGGAACCCGGCGGAGGAGAACCTTCAGATTGCGAAGGACGCGGGAATTGTCATGGCCGGTGTATCTGCGGTAGACGGCCGGATCCGCGTCCTTGATATCCACGATCCATTCGTCGATATCATCCAGAATCAGTTCCATGTTTTCCCGGTCCGAATACAGGGAAGTCTCGATCCTGATCGTCCAGAGTGGGTCCGCCAGGCGGCAGAATTGATGGATGAACCCGGACTGCAGCAGCGGCTCCCCTCCGCCGAAAACAATGCCCCCGCCTGTCATTTTGAAATAGATGTCATCGATTAGAACCCTGGCATAGAGATCCCCCGGGGAATAGGCGCCTCTTACGGTTTCATAATTAGTGTGATTGTCGATGGATTCATGACAATAATCATTGATGCAGTAAGCACACCGGAGGGGGCAGCCGAAGAGCGTCACCAGTGTGGAGACGCCCCGGCCGTCGGTTCCCATTCTCAGCCTGGAAATATTCATGATGTCGCCGGTCATGGCAGTTCCTCCTCTGATTCCAATGAGCGCTCCGGATACACTCTTTTCTCCGGGGGGATCTCCCGCATTTTTTCAAAGAGCCAGGATGCCTCCCGGTCGCATTTTCCGCATGTTCCGGCACAGGGACCGGAAGTCGGGCATTCCTCGCTGGTAAAGGGAATATGATTCGCGGCGGCGAGCTGCAGGCGCAGGCTTCTGAGATAATTGCAGACGGCTTTTCCGTCCGGTCTCGGGACAGGGGATTCTACGTCGGCGAGTGTAGACGCGGTGCTGTTCGGGTAGTCGGGGAGCATCGGCATTCCCAGCAGGCAGGTTCCTTTCAGGACCAGGATCTTCGCGGGATCGAATGCCCGGTCCTGCAGGGCGGATTCGATCATGTCGTATCCATCTTCCAGGGGAATATAGCTCTTTGTGTAAAAATCAAAGAACGCCTTATCCCATTTTCCTCTCTGGATGCCGAAAAGAATGCGCGGCAGAAGTTCTTCATAGACGTCCGATACTTTCCGGATGAGATCCGGCAGCTCCGCGCCGGGACCAAGTTCGCGGAGGAGTTTCCTGCTGTTCATATAAAACAGTGAACACAGAGAAGTCAGATCATGCATCATGGGACCATAGGCGGAGTCCCGGTTTTCGAGTTCCATGAAACCCCGGGGAGAGACCGCGCAGAGGTGCAGCCTGTTCCATCTGTTCCGGTTTCTGAGAACCAGAAACGGATAGAGGCTTGCGGGCGTGATATCCGCAAGCAGGACAATGTCCGTCCGGGAAGACAGCTTCTGATTCAGCGCGTCCGCGGCATTTTCCAGCGCGGCATATTTTGCGTCGTTGATATCGCAGGAATGCAGGGCGCCGGGATCCCAGGCATACGGACTGATAAAACACTCGTACTTATCCGTGACACGCTCCCCGTTCAGGCAGACCACCAGAACCATTTCGGCATAAGGTTCCAGAGCCGGGTGATCAGGCGTCCAGATCAGGTTTTCATCGGTTATCAGGATTCGCATAAATACACCTCGTTGACGCGCCTGTATGCTCGCTGCAGGCTTTGCCCGCAGGCCGTTTAGGAAACACTCCTTACTTTTCGCGCCGTCCTACGGACCGGAGAACAGATTTCCGCGCAGAGACTTACCTCTTTATCTTATGATAAAACATGAATCCGGTTTTTAGTCAAGTGCGGGGATGAAATGCGCTGCGGCGGGACTGCAACTGTTCAGACTGCCACGACATTGCGAAGCAGTGTTTTCACCCCCCCCAATAGGACGTGATCAGTAACGCGGGACTGCAGGGGAGGTGTTCCGACGTGTCCCGCAAATTGACATCTGTACAGTGTATTGATAAAGTAGTAAAGTATTGCAGTTCGGGCGGGGGAGAGACCGGCAGCAGGCCGGCTCCGCCGCGCGTCCGCGCGCGTGCGGCGCCGGACTTTGGGTCGGCGCTGCCGGATTTTTTCAGAGTTGTGGCTGCACAGGAGGATCAGCGGCAGATATGGATACTACAGGAAACCATCCGTTATTGTTACAGAAATTGCTGAGCGGCCTGTCCGCGCCGGAGAATGTCGTATGGACGGCCGCGGACATCGAGGATTTCCGCAGGGCGGTTCTGCCTCTGGCTGTCAGGGCGCAGGAGAAGGGGGTAGACGTTGTCTACATTCATTACTCCGGCTGTGATGTGCTGTTTGAGGAGCAGGAGAAGCTGCGGATGTTTGAGATTCCGCTCTCCCACCGCTTCGAGGCCTTTACGGTCGCGGTTTATGACCTGATTTCGGAGGGGGCGGAGGGGATCCTGTATCTGTTTGATCCGCTTTCCATGCTGCAGGCGGCATGGGCCACGGACCTGATGATGGAGAATTTCTTTACGGTGATCACGGGACTGGTCCGGCGGAAAAAGGGCACGGCATTTTATCCGCTGCTGCGCAGCCGGCATTCCGTGCGTTCGTATGAGCATATCCGGAGCCGCACGTCCGCGTTTCTCGAGCTGTATTCGGATTTTAAAAACCTGTATCTGCGGCCGGTGCGCTTTCTCCCGCGCACCTCGGACCAGGAGTGTGAGGGTATCTTCGTCCCGCATATTTTTGACGCGTCGCAGTCGGCGTTTGTCCCGATCCGGGACGGCGTGCTGGAGAGCCATTTCCGCAAGGCGGTGAATCTCGAGCTGCGCAAGGGCTCCGGCAGGAACCTGGACAGCTGGGACCGCTTTTTTGACCGGGTGCAGCGTGACTATGAGGACGGCCGGGATGTCGGGAAGGACTGCGACATCATGGCGGAGGTCATGATGAGCCGGGATGAAAAGATCGTGGAGCTTCTGCGGGAAAACTTTGAGCCGGAGGATTATTTCTTCGTCAAGGAGCATATGATCGGCACCGGCATGATCGGCGGCAAGAGCTGCGGCATGCTGACGGCGCGCAAGATCATCGAGAACCACTGTCCGGAGATCTATGACCGTCTGGAGCCCCACGACTCCTTCTTCATCGGGTCGGATGTTTTCTACACCTATATCGTGGAGAACGGATTCTGGGAGCTCCGCGTCGAACAGAAGAAGCCCGAGGGGTATTTCACGGTGGCGGAGGAGCTGGCGGAAAAGCTTCTGCACGGGAGGTTTCCGGAGCCGATCCGGGAGGAATTCCGGGAGCTTCTGGAATTTTACGACCCGTCTCCGGTCATCGTCCGCTCGAGCAGCATCCTGGAGGACGGCTTCGGAAACGCGTTCGCGGGCAAGTATGAGTCGGTTTTCTGTCCCGGAAACGGGACGATGGAGGAGCGTCTTCTGGAGTTTGAGAACGCGGTGCGCGTCGTCTACGCGAGCACGCTGAGCCGCTCCGCGCTTGACTACCGGCTGCGCCGCGGGCTGCAGGACAAGGACGAACTGATGGCGATCCTGGTGCAGAGAGTCTCGGGATCCTATTTCGGAGAGTATTATTTCCCCTGCGCGGCGGGCGTGGGCTATTCCTACAGCGCGTACCGCTTCCTGGATTCCCTGGATCCAGCGGCCGGCATGCTGCGCCTGGTCATGGGACTGGGGACGGGCGCCGTGGACCGCACGCAGGGCTCCTATCCGAGGCTGGTGAGCCTCGACCTGCCGGAGGCGCTCCCCTACAAAAACGGGGCGGAACACCATAAATATTCCCAGCGCAGCCTGGATGTCATCGACAGGGAAAAAGGCACGCTGGAGCAGATTTCCTTTTACAAAATTGAAAATACCATGCCGGCGTATATTAAGCGCGCTGTGTTCGGGCATGACTATGAGGCCGAGCGGCGCCTGGCGGACCAGGGGCGGTACCGCAACGTATGGTTTATTTCCTGCGGCGGGCTGGTCAAAAACAAACAGCTGATGGGAGACATGCAGACCATGATGCAGACCGCGCAGCGGGAGTACGGACAGCCGGTCGATATCGAGTTTACCATCAACCTGTCGGAGGACGGGGAGTATGTCATCAATCTCCTGCAGTGCCGGCCGCTCCAGTTTTTCGAGGACAGCGGCCGCCAGGGCATCCCGGACGATCTTCCCGAGCAGGAGGTCTTCCTCGACTGCAATCACTGCACGCTGGGCAATTCCCAGAAGGTCGCGGTCGACCTGATCCTGTACGTCGATCCGATCGCGTATTACCGGATGCCCTATAATCAGAAAAATGAGATCGCCCGCTTTATCGGAGCGGTCAACTGGCATTTCCGCGACAGAGACAAAAACATGCTGCTCATGGTACCCGGGCGGATCGGGACCAGTTCTCCTGAGCTCGGTGTGCCGACGACCTTCTCGGACATCAGCAGCTTCCGGGCGATTTTCGAGATCGCGGAGTCGAGGGCGGGTTACAATCCGGAGCTCTCCTACGGCAGCCATATGTTCCAGGATCTGGTGGAGAACGAGATCCTGTACGCCGCGGTCTTTGAGGACCGGCGGACCCGCGTGTTCCGGCCGGAGGCCTTTACCGGACTGCGGAACCGGATTTCGGAGATCGAACCGTCCGCGAAGGAGTTCGAGGAGATCGTGCGGCTCTATGATGTGCGGGAGCGCGGATGTGAACTGCTGCACGACCTGGTCGGCGAGCGGATCGTGTGCCTGATGAAAGAGAATTGACGAAAAGCGCCTGCCCTGCATAAAGCAGAACCGGCGCCCGCGAGATTCTGCCATTTTTCGCAAGAAATCATTTGTACGCGCCTAAGTGGAGGAAACCGCCCATGATGGGACTGAAAGAAAAAATGTATCCTGAGCTGATGTCGGAAAAGCAGCTTGCGGAGGCCTTCCGCGAGCTGGAGGAGCGGGTCGGCAGGGAGATGTCCGAGACCCTCCGGGATCAGAAAAAGAGAGTGGAGATTCTGGAGACGCTTCTGGAGAGCGATCACACGCAGTACAGATGCGCGATCCTTCTGATGCTGTACCGGAAGGCGGAGAAGCTGGGACCGGAGATCCGTCTCTTCGCTCTGCCGTATCTGATCGATTTACTGGCGGACGACAAAGGGACGGTCAGGAACTGCGCGCGGGAATGCGCGGGGCGCATCATCGCGCTGGAGTTCGAGCAGGATCCGTCTGTCTGGTCGGACAGCCTGCGCAAAATCCTCTTTGTCGGACGGGGAAGGGGCGGCATGGACGCCGCCAGGGTCCGGATGGGCAATGCCCTGAAAGGGCTTCTGGACACGGTCTGCGGGAATGTCCCCGAAAACTGCAGAAAGGCAGTGATTTCGACCTACTGCAATTATTTCAAATCCACGAAGTGGGACAGCATTTCCTGCGTGAGCCTGCTGAAGGGTATTTTTGACATGCCCTATAAAGTCTGGGGGACGATGCAGAGGGGGAATATTCTCGGTTTTGTCCGCTACTTTCTGAAAAACGATACGGGGGAGATCCGTCTCGCGGCCCTGATCCTGCTGTACAGATGGCTTCAGGAAGGATGGAAGCCGTCGCGGGATTTCGCGGATTATCTTGTGAATATGCTGGAGGTGGTCTCCGGCGAAAAAACAGAATCGAATACAGAGGAAAAGGGCGCGCCGGCGCTGCAGTATCTGTCCTGGAAAATCTGCGGAATCCTCCGCGGAGAATCCTGTGAATCCGCGGGCAGAGGGGTTATGGATTTTGAGGACACGGTTCTGTACAGGGAAAACCTTGATTCCAGCGTGCCGGTCCTGATCAAAAAGATCAATCTGCAGATGCTGCGGGAGAAATATATCGAAAACCTTTCCGCCGGAGGTTCCGCCGCGGAGAGCCCTTCCCCGGAAGCCCCTGCACGGGACGTTCCCGGGGTGGAAGTTTCCGCTCCGGAAAATACCGCCCGGAAAGATCCTGCCCCGGAAGTTCCGGCCGGAGAGGATGCCGCCGGAAAACGCGGGGGCGGAAGAACGGACGGCGGCTCCCCGGATTCCGCTTTTTCCGGTTACGGCTCCCATCTGATGGTGTTCATGCGCCTGGATCAGGAGGAGGCCCTTTTCCGCAAGGCGGGGGACGACCTTCTCGAGATTATGGATGATCTCGGGGAGCACCAGAAGCGGGAGATCATGATCGAGCTGTTCAAGTGCGTGGAACTGGAGGAGGACTCCTCGCACTATCTGCCGTTTTTGATCGGTCAGTGCTGGCTCCACATTCCCACGTCCATGCAGAAGGATCTGGTCCCGAAGATGCAGCGCCTGCGGAACAGCGAAAACGCGGAGACGGTGGAGATCGTCATGGCGGCGGCCTGTGAGATCCTGGGACATCTCTCGAAAGGAGATTCCGGGGACACGCTGCCGAAGGACAGGGAACTGCGGCAGAACATCCGCCAGAGCATGTCCGGCATGCTCTGCCAGGGGCTGTACAGCGACCGCAGGATCGTGGCGGAAAATACCGCCTTTACTGTCGGATACGATCTGTTCCGCACCCTGGACGGAACCTGCCTTCCGGACACGGGCACGGAGAGCGGGGCCGACGGGATCCGCGAACCGGTGGTCTCCATCGCCAGGAGCGTCCTTTTATATATGCAGGCCGCGGAAAAACCGGACCCGCTCTACAGATACCTGACAGTGCATGAAATCGCGCGGTATCTGACGGAAATCGGGCAGTCCTACGCGGATCCGAAGCGGCCGGTGGCCTTTTTTGCCGGCAGTTTCGATCCCTTCTCCAACAGCCACCGCGCGGTCGCCAAAGAGATCGCGGAGATGGGATTCCAGGTCTACATCGGCGTGGATGATTTTTCCTGGGACCGCAACACGCAGCCGCTGGCTGTCCGCAGAAAGATCGTCCTTCTTTCCATCGCGGACCTCGCGCATGTGCGGATTTTCCCGCAGGAACTGGTCATCAATCCGGAAAACGCGGGGGATCTGCAGCGGCTGTGCAGCCTGTTCCCGGGCCAGAAGGTCTATCTGGTGTGCGGGAGCGACCGCGTTGAAAACGGCCGAGTTTACCGGCAGGCTCCCTCCGTGGGATCGGTCCGCAGCTTCCCGCATATTGTTTTCATGAGAAATGAACCCTCCCTGGATTCGTCTTCCGGAAATGAACTGTTCGGGGAGAACCGGTACGGGAAAGACCGCCGGCAGGAGGATTACCGCAGGGGCGGTTCCGGAAAGGGAGATTTCCGAGGCGGCGTCCGAAGCGGGAACGGCCGGGACGACGACGATTCCGGGGATTTCCGCAGCGAGACAATCGGGCACGCGGAGGATCTCTCGGAATATCTGACGGGAGAGGTGATTTATCTCAAGCTCCCGATCTACTACGAGCACATGACCTCTCTGCAGATCCGCTACAACCTGCAGGAGGGGCGGAGCATAGACGATCTGGTGACGGTACCGGTGCGCCAGTACATCCGGCGCAGGAATCTGTATGCCGCGGAACGGATCTACAAAAGGGAAATCGAGACGAAGCGGATCGAGACCCGCGTGGAGTCCGCGGAAGGGCAGCTGCGCGTCACGCTGATCGACGAGTATTCCGGAGAAACCCTCGGAGAACTCGTGGCGAGGGCGTGCGGAGAGCAGGAGGATCCGGACGCGGGCCGGAACGGGAACCGGAGCGCGAATCCGGGGACGAACCGGAACCCGCAGGCGTGCAAAAGACCGTTCCGTGATCTGGAGATCATTTCGCTGTCCTGGCTCGAGGACGCGGACAGCACGCAGCCCGGGATGCTTCTCGACGAGGCGCTGCTGGTCTTCCAGGCGCAGGGGTTTGAGGTCGTCTACGCGGCGGGACACCTGTGTGACAAAATACTTTTCAAGGAGAGGGGCTTTATCCGTCTTTCCGGAGAGGGAGACCGGTTCTGCGTGGATCTCAGGGCGCCGATCGCCCTGATCGGCGACGCCGCCTCCTGTGTGCCGGAGATTTTCTCCGATGAACCTTCCCTGCGGAAGGTCCTGCAGGAGAACGAGCGGGATCTCCGCCTGGGAATGGCGGGCCTGTATCCCGGAAACGCCGTCCTGTTCCTGAACATTAATATCCTCAACGACCGGATTGCCCGGCGGATCAGCGAACGGAGCGGCAATACGGACTGGATCTGCGTGCCGTTCGGCAAGACAATGAAAGATCTGCAGATCCCCGGCACCGTCACCATGGCGCTGCACACGGAAAGAGTCTACGCGCCGGATCTGCAGACCTATGACATCCGGGAAGTGAACGGATATCCGGATCTCTCGGTGCAGATCAGCCACCTCAAATCCATGGACCGTCCGTTCCTGCTGGCGGAATACTGCTTCCACAACGGATATCTGCTGCCGAAGATCGCGCAGGCCCTCGAGGAGCAGTCTCTCCGGGAGGAGGGGATGATTGTCGGCGTCACTTCCGACCACGGCAGGGCGATTGCCCGGGAGGATGGGCGCGAAGTGGAGGCGGTCTATGATATTCCGAATATGAAAACCAGGATCATGGAATCGGAGATGATCCCGTTTTACAGGGGAAACCGGATTCTGTGGTCCCTGGCGGGACAGAGGACGGAGGAAGACAGCCGGAACAGCAGAAATGAAAGGCTGCCCTCCACGTATCCGCTGCTGCCCTATCAGATGCCCTCGACCCTGCAGGACGCCCCGTTCCAGGCTGTCTATGATCTTTCCAGGATCTGCCTGGAGAACGCGCGTCGTCTTTTCAGCACGCTGGAGACGATCTATGAGAACCGGTATTTCAGAAGGCTGACGCTGGAGAGGCTTGGAGAGGTGATCGAAGATCCGGGCTGTCCGGAGACGGCGGCGCTCTCGCCTCTGTCCCGGAAACAGGCGGTCTCCGAACTGCTCACGCAGGATATCGACAGGCTCATGCGCTTTCATCCCGGGCGCGGATAAGACCGGCGCGGGAGAGATTGACGGGAGTAAGATTATCGCAAAAGAGAACGACGCGGTGAGATTGCCGCGGATAAAGGCCGGCGCGGGAGAGATTGACGGGAGTAAGATTATCGCAAAAGAGAACGACGCGGGTGAGATCGACGCGGAGAAAGACCGATGCGGAGGAAACTGCCGCGGGTGAGATCGACGCGGAAGAAACTGCCGCGGATAAGACCGGCCGCGGATGAGGTCGGGAGGTAGGATTTGTGTTGAGAATGGCCGTTTCTGTAGACCCGCTCACGGAGAGCAACTGCTATGTCCTTGCGGAGGACAGCCGCTGCGTCATCGTGGATCCGGGTGAGTCGGAAAACCTTCTGCGGCTTCTGGAAGAGAACCGGTGGACGCCGGAGCTTTTTCTGCTGACGCATGAGCACTGTGACCATATGGCAGGCCTGGACGCGCTGCGGGACAGATATCCCGCGGCGCGTTTTCCGGCGACGGAAAAATGCGACGCGGGGATCCGGGATCCCCGGCTGAACATGTCGAGGATCATGGAAGTCTACCTGTACTTCAGGGGAAAGCCCGGGGTGTCCTTCCGGCCTTTTGTGTGCCGGCCCGCGGATGAAATCATCGCGGATGACGCGGTGATCGAGTGGAGGGGGCATACATTCCGCTTTGTGCCGCTGCCGGGCCATACGCCGGGCAGCGAGGGGATTTTTCTGGACGGGAATATGTTTTTCTGCGGGGATTACCTGATTCGGGAGGAAGAGCCGGTCCTGCGCTTCCCCGGCGGGGACGAAGCGGTGTACACCCGGGTGACGGAGCCGGTTCTGCGGGCGCTTCCGGAGGGCCTTCTGATCTGTCCCGGCCACAGGGAAAGATATGTTCTGGAGACCGGCGGCGGGCGGTGAAACGTTCTGCGCGCCTTTTGAAAGTCTTTTTTACATGTCTTCCGGTTCCTCGCAGTCTCTTCAGCCCTCCGGCAGAAGACAGTCTTTTCAGGTCATGCAGTCTTTCAGACCTCCAGAAGTCCCTTGTTACAGCAGTCCCTTGCCGTTCCTCAGTCCTTCCGTCAGTCTCTTACAGTCCCTTCGGGTTCTCCGGCAGTCCCTTACAGGCTCTTCGGGTCCGTCGGTAGTCCATGACAGGCTCTTCAGCCGCTGACTGTCTCATTTTTACAGTCGCAGCATGTTTTTCCAGCCGCGCAGGCTGACAGGTTCAAAGCGTTTTTTGAGTTCTTTGACAAAGATGTCGCCGCCGGCGTCCGAGATGAGGACGTCGCATTCTCCGGGGACAGGACCGAAAGTGACTGTCCTGGCCGCGCCGACGTAAACGCGCAGTTTTTCCAGCATGGCAGCGCGGGTGGCGGAGGCCGCGTAGATGCGCAGGATCTCTTCGCCTTCCCCGCAGTCAAAGGTGTCAAAGGCGGCGCGGCATCTGTCCGCCCAGGGCTGCCGCAGAAACTCGTCGTACAGCGCGCGGATGCGTTCTTTTTTATCAATTACCAGTATATACAGAACATTTTCGGTCACGTCGTGTTTCACCCGCACATAGTTGCGGTACGGGGAGACGTTCTTTTTGAGATAGAGACGGTACATGGCTTCCAGCGCGGAGGCGGAGACCCCGGCGCCTCCGGACGTCTGCTGTTCGGGAGAGGCTGCGGCCGTGTCAGGCGCGGAGGCGGAGACTCCGGCGCCTATAGCCGGCGGCTGTTCTGAAGAACGCTGCAGACCGGAGGACGCGGGAGCACCGTATTTTTTGTATTTATGATTGGGGTAAGTGCGGTAAAAAATGACGAGCAGATCGTCCTCGATGGTGTTTACAAAAAACGGCATGCCGTGCCGGTTCAGGAAGGCAGTGACCAGAGCCGCCAGGTCTGTCTCCATTTTTTCCGTGAAAATATACTTCCGGGTGTTGAGGTCGTAGAGGACGGCGCCGTCCATGGCGATGATGGGCAGGCGCAGACTGATGCCGGCCAGCAGTTCCCGGACGGTCGCGGGCGTCTGTTTTGTGGAGACGGAAAAGCGTATGCCGTCCTGAAGGAAGCGGTTGATCTCGACCTTCGTAAAGGGGGTGAGCTGCCGGTCCTTCCTGAAGAGCACATGGTCAACACCGGAGACGAAGAGCGTATCGCGGTCGCGGAGTCTGGGAAAATGCAGGGAGCAGATAAAAATCCCGACGACTACACCGAGGATAGTGTCCATCGTACGATTAAAAATAAAGAGTCCGGGGTTCTCGTCGCCGATGTGATTGAGCGCTACGCTCATGAAGACGACGCAGGAAAAATAGGAGGATTCGCGGATGTCCAGGAGGACGGTTGAATAAAGCACGATCCCTGTGAACACACCGAGCAGCAGGAAATGGAGCAGGTTTTCCTCATACTGCCCTCCGACGCGCGTCAGTTCTATAAACAGCATGATCGAGCCCCAGAACGCCCCGGTCAGAGTTCCGATGATCCTGTTTCTGCCGACTTTCAGCATGTTCGCGGTATATGGCTGTATACACTGGAGCGCGGCCACGATCGAATAAAAAAGCGCGCCCTGCCGGCCGCGAAGGAAATACACCGCCATGCAGCACCAGACGGCAATGACGGAGCGGACAATCCGCTGCCCGGGAATCGGAAAACGGGTTTTCATGGATTTTTCGGAGGAAGCAGTTAGTTTTGTAGTCATATCTTTAAAAAGACTGCGCTGCCCGGAGGAAAGCGACGTGTGCGGAATGGCAGGTGTCAGTGTCAAAAGCCGGGGCTCAAACGGCAACGGCGCCCGGGCATCGGGCGCCTTCTGAGGGCTTTCCCGGGCCTGACCTGCGACAACGCGGCTTGGACGAGATCATGAGGGAACTGCGGGAGGAAATGTTCGGGGAGTGAGAGGCATCACGCCGGGACGATGTCCAGTCCGGTCAGGGATTGCCCGATGAGGTCTTCGAGCGCTCCGGCGGGAGTTCCGGGATTCATCCATTCGCCGATCAGGGATTTCGGGAGGATGAGCGGCATGCGGTCGTGGATTCGGGCGAGAGCTTCGCCCGGCCGGCGTGTCAGGACGACAAAAACGGGCAGCCCGTTTTCGATCCGGTACAGGCCGCAGAGCCAGGTGATGTTTTCGGCAGGGACGGAAATCGCGTATTTTGTCCCTGTTTTTTTACGGCCTTTTTCGTCTGTAAAATGGTCCCATTCAAAATAGCGGGAGGCAGGGATGACGCAGCGGTGCCGGAGCCACGCGTCGCGGAAGGTGACTTTCTGCGCGGCAGTCTCTACACGCGCATTGACCAGCAGTGTTCCGCGCGGGCGGGTTCCGTCGGTTCCGCCGGCAGAGGCTGTGCCTGTTTCCCCGGTCCGGATCCTGCGCGGGTCTGTGCGGGCGGGAAGCGTGAAGCCCCACTTCATCGGGAACACAGCAGTCTCCCCGCGGCGGTCCGGCGCGAGAACAGGCACGATGTTCGTGGGGCGCACTTCTCCTCCGACCCGGATCTCACCCATATTCTGCTGCCGGAAGCGGCCGGTCAGCCGGGAGCTCCGGGCTTCTTCCAGCATTTCCTTAATCTCAGGATCCCCGTCCAGAATATAGAACCGCGTACACATGGATCCTGCCCCCCGTCACCTGAAAAAGAGTGCCGCGCCGGGAATTTGTGCGCGGGCATCGCGTGTAGTCAGACTGCTCTCCTGTCAATCGAAAAAAGACCTGTGCCGGAAATTCGAGCGCGGACACGCGCTTTGTCACATTATTCCCCCATCACCTGAAAAACGATGTCCCGCACCCTGTCGCGTGTATCGCACTCCACCAGCGTGAGGTTCTGCCAGGGGCCGACGGTGATTTTTCCGTCGACGAAGGGAACGGTGATAAAAGGAGACATCAGCAGGGAATGGATGTGGGAGGAACCGTTGTCGTCGTGCCAGGTATCATGGTGCCGGTAGTGGATTACGTGTCCCTTTTCATCGCGGTAGGGCGCGATGCCCTGCATGGCCTCACGTACGTCGTACCGCACGAGGCCGGGTTCAAATTCCAGAGTCGTCAGCGCCGCGACGCCCCCGGTCGTAAAGCCGGTGATGATTCCGCTCTTGATTTTTTTCTCTTTGCACGCCGCGCTGACGGCCGCCTGAAAATCGCCCGTCACGTCAATCATCCCCATATTTCCCTTTGTCTGATAGGTCTTTGTCATTGTATAGACAGCCATTGGAACCTCCCGCGGATGCGTTTTTTGAAACGGATGACGTTTTGCCGTTTTCTGATGACCGGATTATTAGTTAAAACTTCAGTGCCGCGCAGGACCATGGGGGCGCGGGTCCTGTATTTTTTTTATTCGGGAACGGTGATTTTCCCGGCAATCGCGGAGGCGGCAGCCGTTCTGGGCGAGGCGAGGTAGATCTGCACTTTGGAGGTGCCCATGCGGCCGAGGAAGTTGCGGTTGTTGGTGGCGACGACGACTTCATTGTCAGTCAGGATGCCGCCCGCGCGTCCGCAGCAGAGGCCGCAGCCGGGGTGGGTCAGGATGGCACCGGCTTCCATAAGGATGTCGAGGATACCGGCTTCAAGGGCCTCCCGGTAGATTTTGCGGCTGGCAGGCGTGACGATAAATTTGACGAAGGGCGCGACTTTTTTGCCCTTCATGATTTCGGCGGCGGCAGCGAGATCCTCGAGCCGGCCGTTGGTGCAGGAGCCGAGGAAGACCTGGTCGACGGGCAGGCCGGCAATTTCGCGCACAGGGCGGATGTTATCGACCTGCGAGGGGCAGGCGGCGACGGGCACGAAGTCCTCCGCGCGGTAGGTGAGAATCCGGTCACAGGCGGCGTCGGGATCGCCGTGGAGGTTCTGCAGGAAGGTATCCTTCCGGAAGTCCTCGAGCGGGATGCCGCAGTATTCGGCGGTTTTTTCATCGGGGGCGAAGAGGCCGCACTTCGCGCCGCATTCGACGGTCATGTTGGCCATGGTCATGCGGCTGGCGACGGACATGCTGTCGAAGGTGCTTCCCGAGAACTCCAGAGATTTGTAGGTCGCGCCGTCGGCGCGCAGGTCGCCCAGGATCTGCAGGATGACATCCTTGGAGGTGACGTTGTCGGGCAGCGTGCCGTTGACCTCTACGCGGATGGTCCCGGGAACCCGGATCCAGAGCTTTCCGGTTCCGAGAATTCCGGCCATCTCGGTATAACCGATGCCGGTCGAAAAAGCGCCGACACAGCCGTAGGTGACCGTGTGGCTGTCCGTTCCGAACGCGATGTCGCCGGGCTTAACGTAGCCTGCCTCGGTCATCAGCTGGTGGCAGATCCCGTCCGAGCGGTGGACATTTTTGACACCGTATTTCGCGGCGAAGGCGTCGCCCCGCGCGAAATGCCGGGCGTCGTCGAGCTGGCTGGCCGGAACAAGATGGTCGTAGATCAGGACCATTTTATCCGGATCCCAGATTTTCTGAAAACCCATTTCCTCAAACTTATCGGCGACGAACGGGATAAAAATATCATGCACCATCACGCGGTCGACATTTACGGTGACAATCTCGCCGGGGGAGACTTTTTCGGCGCCGATATTGCGCGCGATGATTTTTTCGATGAGCGTCATGCCCATGGGATACCTCTTTCTTTTCCGGAGACACGGAACTGTCCCCTGTGTCTGTTTTGTCGATCTTTCCGCCGGAAGGCGGCCGCGAGGCGCTGGCTGATCCGGTGCCTTTTCCGGAAAGCGGCCCGTTTCGCGAAGGCCGGGATCGGGCGGCCGTCAGGCGCTTACCCGGTCAGCTGCCGATTCCGTTCAGGCGCTGCATGGCCTTCACGAGGCCGCCGGCGTCCAGGATGTCCAGGAGGTTCTGCGGCAGCGGTGAGATCGGATAGGTTTTGTCCTGATAAAGGATGCTGTCTCCCACGCGGACCGTGATTTCATCCCCCTCCCGGATGTCTTTTACAAGGTCGGCGTTTTCGATGAGCAGAAGGCCGTTGTTGATGGCGTTGCGGAAGAAGATCCGCGCGTAGGAGCCGGCGATCACGCAGCGCACGCCAAGGGCCTTGATGACCTCGGGCGCCTGCTCGCGGGAGGAGCCGCAGCCGAAGTTCCTGCCCGCCACGATGATGTCGCCTTCCCCGATCTGACCGGCGAGTTCCGGCCGCAGGGGGCTGAATGCGAAGGGGCGCATGTCATTGACGGTTTTCAGTGCCAGATATTCCGTAGGCATGATGATGTCCGTGTCGATATCATCGCCCAGGACCCAGACTTTGCCGGAGAACTGTTCCATTTTTCTTATCCTTTCGTGGTGAGCAGGCTGTGGACGAAGATCCTTACAGATCCTCCGGCCCGCAGATGGCGCCTTTCACGGCGGAGGCGGTGACAGTGGCGGCGGAGCCGAGATAGACGAAGGAATCGCGGTGGCCGGCGCGGCCCTTGAAGTTGCGGGTGCCGGTGCTGATAAGGACTTCGCCTTCTCCGATGACACCCTGGCAGCTGCCCCAGCAGACGCTGCAGTTGGGGTTCATGACGATGGCGCCGGCTTCCATGAAGATGTCGAGGAGGCCTTCTTTCATGGCGTCCATATAGACTTCACGGCTGGCGGGAACGACCAGGAAGCGGACGGTGGGGGCGACTCTGCGGCCCTTGAGGATGGAGGCGCCGAGACGCAGATCCTCGAGGCGGCCGTTGTTGCAGGAGCCGAGGAAAGCCTCGTTGATCCTGATGTCTCTGCAGTCCGAGACGGGGGCAATGTTGTCGACAAAGTGGGGCTTCGCGACGACAGGGACGATCGCGGAGAGATCGATGTCGAAGACCTTCTCGAAATCCGCGTCCGGGTCGCTGGAAAAGCAGGCGGCGGGCTTGCGGCCGCCGTGCGCGGCGAGGTAGTCCAGGGTGATTTCGTCGACTTCCATCAGGGCGGTCTTCGCGCCTGCCTCGACGCAGAGGTTGCAGATGGACATGCGGTCGCTCATGGTCAGGGATTTCATGCCCGGGCCGGCAAATTCCATGGCGTGGTAGTTGGCGCCGTTGGCGCCGATCTGTCCGATGATGGTCAGGATGAGATCGCGGGCGGTCGCGCCGTTTCCGAGCGCGCCGGTGAGATTGAAGCGAAGAGTCCCGGGGACGAGGACCCAGGAGGTCCCGGTCACCATGCCGTAGAGGTAATCGGTGCAGCCGACGCCGGTTCCGAACGCGCCGAGCGCGCCGTAGGAGCATGTGTGGCTGTCCGCGCCGAAAATAAGCTGGCCGGGAGCGACGTATTTTTCCATCATGATCTGATGACATACGCCGGCGCCCTCATAGAACGCGATGCCGTTTGCCTTTGCGAAATCCCGCATTTTTTTCTGCGAGGCAGCCGTCTTGGGGCTGTCGCAGGGGACGTTGTGGTCCACGATCCAGACAAGTCTGGAGACATCCGCGATGCGCGGGTTTTTGAGGTTGTTGTACATGTCGATCGTCAGGTGCGATGTCCCGTCGTTGCTCATCAGATAGTCAAGCGTGACGGTGTGGATCTCTCCCGCATGTGCTTCCGGAAGCCCTGCGGCCCGCGCCACGATCTTTTCTGCAATTGTCATTCCCATAAAAATTCTCCCCACTGGATAAATTGTGTTTCTACGTTATCGGGTCATGGATCTGCGTGATCGGGTCACGGAGTGACCGGAACGATTCCCGGATCCGTGCGCACAGCCTCTGACGCCAGCGTGGATTTCCGGAAAACCGGGCGGCTTGATCCGTTCCCCGAGGAACCGCGCGGCGCCTGTCTGCGCGGCGCGCCGGCACCTGCTGTCACTGGTCGAGGGAGGCGATCAGGCCGCCCTGGTCGAGGATTCCCTGCAGGTGTGCCGGAAGCTTTGTACAGGGGAAGACTCTGTCTCCGGCGGTGACAGTGCCTTCGGACAGAGAGAGCTCGATGTCGTCCCCTGCCTGTACATTGTCATACAGATCCTTGCAGACGATGGCGGGAAGACCGATGTTGATGCAGTTGCGGTAAAAAATCCGCGCGAAAGATTTCGCAAGGACGGCCTTCACGCCGAGCGCCTTGAGCACGGACGGAGCCTGTTCGCGCGAGGAGCCGCAGCCGAAGTTTTCCGCGGCGACGACAAAATCCCCGGGTTTCACATTTCCGGCAAAGCCGGTGTCGAGCGATTCGAAGGCGTGCGGAGCCATTTCCTCCACAGTAGGGAAGAGCAGATACTGCGAGGCAATGATCTGGTCCGTATCCACGTCGTTGTCAAATTTAAATACCTTTCCCATGGTGTTCCTTTCATCCGATTTTACGATAATGATCAACTGTAAGCCCGCCGGCCTTCAGAGCGCGGGCGGTTAACAAAACAGGATCGATCGGGCACCGGCAGAAGGGCGGCGGATCGTCCCGAAAGGATTCCTGCCGAAAAAGCCTCGGGCGCTTTTATCTGTTTGATGGAGCCGGGAAGCCCCGGCATGGCAGTTTCCTGCGCAAAAAAGCAGGATTCCGTGAGCGCCGGTTGACGTAAATATTTGTGCGGCTGTCCTTAATCATCGCATAAATCATATCATAGCATAAATCCTGCGCATGAGAAAGAAAAAACCTGCCGGAGTCCGTCACAGACAGGCCTGCCGGCCGCGGAGCACCTCCGGCGCGGCCGTATGTAGACGCGGTCGTATATGAACGCGGCGGTATGGGAGCACGTGCCGCCGTACTGCATAATGTTCAGTTCACGGAATGTGAACGCGGCCGCATGGGAGCACGGCTTTCTGCGGAATGTATTTCAGGAATGATTTTGCCGAAGGCATTTTGCAAAACGAATGATACGGAATGCATTTTGCGAAACGAATTATGTAGAGAGAATTATGCAGAGTGCATTTTGCGAAACGAATTCTGTGGAGTGAATTATGCGGAATTTGTTCTGCGGAATTATAAAACGCTGGAGGGGACGGGCCCTCCGGCGTTTTTTCGGCTGCATAAAGATTACAGCGTCAGTATTTTGTTTCTGATGTACTATATACCTTCGCACCGGCACAGGATTCAGTGCAGGGTGCCGGGATGAAGCAACGGCGCGGGTGTCTTCTCCGTGTCCTCCGGTTCAGTTCTCAATGCGGGGTGCCTTCTCCGTGCCCTCCGGTTCATGTCTCAGTGCAGGATGCCGGGATGAAGCAGGAGGTCACAGTCGACGTAGCCGGAGATTCCGGAGACGTGTCCGCGGGAGCTGAACTGCCACATATCATACTCGGAAGGAGTGGTCATTTTGTCCGCCTCGGCCCAGATATTTGAGGCGCTCTTGTTCTTGCCATAGAACGCGTACCAGGTGGAGTATTTTGTCAGCTGCGAAGGATTGTAGTAATTTGTGTGGTAGTCGAGATTGAAATAGTAACCGGCGCGCCGTCCGTTATTTGTGATCGTTTTGCAGAACGCCGATGTCATTTCCGTGATGCGGGAACGCCAGTTGACCTTATTGAATTTCTTCTTCCCCATCTTCTCCCTCGCGACGCGCATGGAATCGTATTCCCAGTCAAAATACACGGGGAGATTGATGCTGTAGGCTTTGATTACGCGCAGGCAGAATTTGGCTTCGTTGATCGCCTGATCTTTCGTGTGGGCGTAGCTGAACCAGTAGATGCCGATGGGGAGGCCGGCTGCCTTGGCTTTTTTGATATTCTTGTAAAAATGCTTATCGACGTTGGAATTGCCGTATCCGGCGCGGATCATGACGGCCTTGATCCCGGAGGATTTCACCCGGTTGAAATCGATGCTTCCCTGATGCTCGGACACATCAATCATGTGTGAATAGAGGGCGGAGGGCTTTTTCGAGCTGCCGTCAGAGCTGCCCACGAGTCTTCCGCTGCTGTCAAAATAATAGGTCTTGCTGCCTATTTTGTGTGTGCCTGTCAGGAGGGCGCCGAACGGCATGGAGTTCTTGTTGGGGTTTCCGTAGTATCTGAAACCACCGACAGTGAACCAGCCCGTGACAAGCCTGCCTTTTTTATTGAAATAATACTTGTTGTTTCTTATGGTCTGAAAACCGGTCATCATAACCCCGGGGTAGGGGGAAGACTTCGGGTTGAAATAGTAATACTGGCGTCTGATCTTGACGAGACCGGTGAGGAGCTCGCCCATACCTTTTTCGCCTTTGAGCAGGCTTCCAAAGTAGGTTTTTCCGTTGACCGTGAAAAAGTCGGTCACCAGATTGCCCTTGGAGTCAAAATAATACCATCTTCCATTGTGCTTGACAAAACCGGTCTTATATTTTCCGCTGGAGGATCTCAGACGAAGGTGACCGTCTACTTTTTTCCATGTGGCGGACTGCATTTGAACCGGCAGATGTGAATCCGTGCGACTGGTAATCAATGCGCTCGTGCCGCCGGCAGGCCCGGCAGCATCTTCGGCCGCGGCTGATGCGCCGGCTGCCTCCACAGGCATGGAAAAAACGCCCGCGAACAGAGCGAAAAGCAGGAAAACGGCGACCAGCCTTCTGGACTGATTTTTCATAAACCCTCCATAAATCAAATCGTCAGAAAAAAGGTTGACAGATGCGCAGTATCCCGCACCGATCATTTCAAAACCGAAAGCGCCGTCCTGCGCGGAGATGACCTGCCGCTTTTTTGCATGGCAATCCCTGGTCTGCAATGAAGGAAACGGTTCACTGATGAAGAATACATGATTATCCTGTGAATAGTCTGTGAAACACTGCTGGTTGTATAGTATAAAGAATAATTAGACATTTGTCTATCAGCAAAGATCAGGGAATATTGCAAAAAAGTACAACCTGTTCACAAAAAAACCGCTTCAGGAGATCTTCCCGAAGCGGTTCGTCGTGCGCCGTCAGGGACTCGAACCCTGGACACCCTGATTAAGAGTCAGGTGCTCTACCAACTGAGCTAACAGCGCGAATGAAATTTGCGGGTACGCTCTAGAAAATGTGCTTTTCGTGAACGCAAGAGTTATTATATTCGATGTGTTGCGGAAATGCAAGCTTTTTTTAAATTTTTTTTCGCCAAATAATCAGACCGAATAACCGCCCGAATAACCGGCCAAATAATCAGAAAATAATCTGTACAATTCTCCGTGTTTTTCTGTGGTATAATGAAAAATACAAGCGCTTACAGGGTTCTGAAGAGATACGAAAGAGAAGAGATATGATTTTTGAAACGCACGCGCACTATAATGATGAAGCATTTTCAGATGATCTTGCGGATATACTGTCACAGTTCCCGGAAAAGGGGATCGGAAAGGCCGTGAATATTGCGTCGGACCTGAAGAGCATCGGACAGTGTCTGGAGCTGGCGCACCGGTATCCTTTCATGTACTGCGCGCTGGGGATCCATCCGTCGGACTGCGCGCCGCTGACGGACGCGCTGCTGGAGGAGATCCGGGGAAAGCTCGCGGATCCGCGGGTGGTCGCGGTCGGAGAGATCGGACTGGATTATTACTGGGACACCGAGGCCCGGGAGAAGCAGAGGCACTGGTTTGAGGCACAGCTGGAAATGGCGCGGGAAGCCGGACTTCCGGTCGTCATTCATTCGCGCGAAGCTGCGCAGGATACTTTGCGGATCCTGCAGGAACATCGGGCGCAGGAGATCGGCGGTGTGATTCATTGCTTTTCCTACACCCTTGAGATGGCGCGTGAATTTGTAAAAATGGGCTTTTTCATCGGAGTCGGCGGCGTGGTGACCTTTAAGAACGCGAAGAAGCTCAAAGAGGTGGCGGCAGGGATTCCGATCGACAACATCGTTCTGGAAACAGACTGCCCGTACCTGGCGCCGGTGCCTTTCCGCGGGAAGCGGAACAGCTCGCTCTACCTCCCGTATATCGTGGAAGCGGTCGCGGAGATCCGGGGAATGGCGGCAGAAGAAGTAATTGCGCGGACAGAGAAAAACGCGGAGCGCCTGTATCGACTCCCGCATGACGTCTGAGGGCTGCCGCGGAAAAGGCCGGAAACCATATGGAACAGTCTGCGGCGCCGTGATATGCGCAGAGTGTATTTGCTGCAGAGAATAACGAGACGTTTTACGGAGAACAAAGAGAAACAGAACAGAGAAGAATATAGAAATGGCTGATCAGACACGGAATTGTCTGTATGCCGGATGCAAAAGGCGGCAGAGTCGCTGTTATGAGTATATTTTCAGATTCAGAGGTCACATAGACAGCATATAGAAAAAGGATTAAGAAAAGAAGAGAGGCGCAGGTTTGCAGAAGCTGACATCACCGGGGATGACGCGCGCTGTTCTGGCGCAGTTCGGCATTCACGCAAGAAAAAAATTCGGACAGAATTTCCTGATCGACGGAAATATTGTGCGCGGCATTGCGGAGGCATCGGGCATCACAAAGGAGGACTGTGTCCTGGAAATCGGGCCCGGGATCGGGACAATGACGCAGGTTCTGTCGGAGCAGGCGGGCAGAGTCATCTGCGTGGAAATCGATGAGAATCTCCGGCCGGTACTTGCGCAGACGCTGGAGGATTGTGAAAATGTGGAAGTGCTCTGGCAGGACATCCTCCGGACAGATCTCCAGGAGCTGGCGGAGCGCTGTTCTGACGGGAAACCACTCAAGGTGGTCGCGAATCTTCCTTATTATGTTACTACTCCGATCCTGCTTTATCTGCTTGAGAAAAAAGGGCTGTTCGAGAGCATTACGGTCATGGTGCAGAAAGAAGTTGCCGACCGGATCTGCGCGGGTCCCGGCAGCAGGGAATACGGCGCGCTCTCTCTGGCAGTGCAGTATTATTCCAGGCCCGATGTGGTCTTAAGAGTGCCGCCGTCGTGTTTCCTGCCGAGGCCTGCGGTCGAGAGCGCCGTGCTGCATCTGCAGGCGTATGAGAAACCGCCGGTCGAAGCGGACGAGAAGTTTCTGTTCGCTCTGATCCGCGCCTCCTTCAACCAGAGGCGGAAAACCCTGGCCAACGGACTGTCCCATGGGTTTCTCTGCGGAAACAGGACGCTGAGCCGCGCGGAAGTGGAAACGGCGCTGGCCGACATGGGGCTCTCCCCGGACATCCGGGGAGAAAAGCTGTCGCTGGACCAGTTCGCGGCGCTTGCCCGCAGGCTGAACGCGTGATGTGTGTCCGGCAAC
>JAUNJS010000008.1:22415-25923 GCA_030533125.1 Eubacteriales bacterium
GTCCGGCAACGGTTCCTCTTTCATCGGTGACGCACCGCCTGCCCGCGCCGGGCCGGAGCGCGGCAGGAAACAGCCGGCGATTGACCGGGTCTCCGCGCGGTTCCTTGTCTTTGACATCAAAATATGCCTGTGCTAAACTGAAGGATACAAAGGATCTGAAATCTCCGCGGCGCCGCGCCGGGAGTAATATGATTGATAAAGAAGAGGGTTGGGCATTGGACAGATATGAATTGAATGTGAGCATGGATGAGATCGACAGGCTGATTTCGGAAAGAAATTTCAAAGAAGCCGCCTCCCTTGCGGATAAGATCGACTGGACACGGGTCAGAAGCACCTACATGCTTTGCAAAATCAGTGATTTATATAAAATCAACAAGAGATACACAGACAGCCGCGATCTGATGGCAGTCGCGTATGAGAGAAATCCGATGAGCAGGAAGATCATCTACTCTCTGTGCGAGCTGGAGTTGAAACTGAACAATTATATCCACGCGCTTCAGCTTTATAACGCCTTCATCAATGTGGCGCCCAGGGACCCGGACAGGTATCTCCTGCAGTACAAACTCTATAAGAAGCAGGATGTCAATGTGCATGAGCAGATCGCTGTCCTGGAGGAGTTCCTGCAGCGGGATTTCCGCGAGAGGTGGGCATATGAGCTGGCGACCCTGTATCTGCGCGCGGAGGACCCGCAGCGCTGTATCAGCCAGTGTGACGAGATCGTCGCCTATTTCGGCGACGGACGGTTTGTGGTCCGTGCGCTTGAACTGAAAAAATCCCTCACGGACCTGACACCGCAGCAGGAGGAGAGGCTGGAGATTCTCAGGAGCGGCGGCACAATCCCGGAAGCCGCTTCGAAGGAAGAGACGCCGGAACCGGTGTCTTCCGCGGAAGAGACAGGAGCAGACCCTGCCGAGGAAGAGACAGGAGCAGCTTCTGCCGCGGAGGAGACGGAACCGGGTCTTTCCCGGGAGGAGCCGGCAGGGTTGAATCCGCTGCCTGCGGACCCGGTATCCGGGCCCGGAGCGCAGGAGGGAACCCCGGGGAAAGACCTTGCAGGCGTGTCACAGGATACGGATGGAAGGCTTTCCTCAGTTGAGGATCTCCGCACGGCAGCTGAGGAGAGCGTGAAAACCGGCGCGGACAGGGAGAGTGTGCAGCCTGCCGACGAAGAGAACGAGCGGACGGAACAGACAGAAGACGGTGCAGAGGAGTATTCCGACGCTCTGCTGCGCGGAGCCAACCAGCAGATGCGGGACCAGAACATGCAGGAGACAATCGCCCGCGGAATGCGTGAGATCGACGGCTATGAGGATGTGCTCGCGCAGGAGACGAGCGGGCAGCTCGCGATGGTCATGGAAGAAGATCCGGCGGAAGAGAGTCAGGTCGAGGGACAGCTGAACATTGAACAGATTATGTCCGAGTGGGAGAAAATCCGCAGGGACAGTGAACAGCAGCGCCTTGCGGAGGCGCGGCGGCGCGTGATGGAGACATCCTCCGCTGCCAAGAGACAGCTGTACGGCGATGATTTCGTGAACGAAGAGTACGCGAAGCCCGCGGGCGGAGATTCCGCGGAAGATCCCGCGGAGGCTGCCGCCGGCAGCGCTTCGGAGTCCGCGGCGGACGATGAACGGGAGACGGAGAATACGGGAACGACCCGGTCCTGGAAGCGCGAGGATGTCGAGAAAGGACTTCGCGGGAAGGACGGCGGCGCGCGGCGCAAATAAGGATTGCGACGCAGAGGAACACTCCGTCCGGCGTGAAACCGCGGGAGAGGCTGCGAAAGAAAAACCGTTTGTTCATATAACAGAGTATCTGTAAATGAGAGCGCATATAGTTTCATTTACACATATAAGCATATGGTTTCATTTACATATATACGCATATAGTTTCATTTATCAGAGACACAGTATTTTGAGAAACAATCATTATATAGGGAATTTACAAACAGGAAATTCCCAGAGACACAATTAACCATTCGGATTGCGGACGGAACGACAAACATGCCAATGACACAGGGTCAGAAAGGGGTATTTATGGCTGCAAACGAAAACAGGGTTTTTGTATCAGAAACGGATGCGTACCTGTTCGGCAACGGGACACATTACGCGATCTACAAAAAGCTCGGCGCGCATCCCTCGGAGGAAAACGGGGAGAAGGGGTACTTTTTCTCTGTGTGGGCGCCGAACGCAGAGGCAGTACATGTGATTGGAACCTTCAATGGCTGGGATGAAGGGAAATATCCCATGACAAAGCTCAATGACGGCGGGATCTGGACCTGCTTCATCCCCGGAATCGAACCGGGCGAGCTGTATAAATACTGCATTACGGCCAAGGACGGGACAAAGCTTTACAAGGCGGACCCTTTCGCGAACTCGACGGAGATGCGCCCCGGAACGGCTTCCAAAACAGCCGATATCACCGGCTTCCACTGGACAGACGGTCGCTGGATGAACAAGCGCGGGAAGAAGAATCCCAACCAGCAGCCACTGGCGATCTACGAGTGCCATATCGGCTCCTGGATGAAGCACCCGGACGGCGGCGACGGCTTCTACAACTACAGAGAGTTCGCGGACCGCATCGTGGAATACCTAAAGGAGCTCCGCTATACGCACATCGAGCTGATCGGCATCTCCGAGCACCCCTTCGACGGTTCCTGGGGTTATCAGGTGACGGGCTACTACGCGCCGACCTCCCGCTACGGCTCCCCGAATGATTTCATGTATATGATCAACAAGCTGCACGGCGCCGGGATCGGAGTCATTCTCGACTGGGTGCCCGCGCACTTCTGCCCGGATGCCCACGGCCTGGCAAGGTTTGACGGCGAGTGCATTTTTGAAGATCCGGATCCGCGCCGCGGCGAGCACCCCGACTGGGGCACCCGCATTTTCAACCTCGCGAAGCACGAGGTCAGCAATTTCCTGATTGCGAACGTTTTTTACTGGATCAACGAGTTCCACATCGACGGCATCCGCGTCGACGCCGTCGCGTCCATGCTGTATCTGGATTACGGCAAAAAAGACGGACAGTGGCTTCCCAATAAGTACGGCGGGAATGAAAACCTCGACGCGATCGAGTTCTTCAAGCACCTGAACTCCGTCGTGCACGGCGCCGCGCCCGGCTTCCTCACCATCGCGGAGGAGTCCACGGCATGGCCGAAGATCACGGCCCGCCCCGAGGATGACGGCCTTGGCTTCGATTTCAAGTGGAACATGGGCTGGATGCACGATTTCTGCGAGTACATGAAGCTCGATCCGGTCATGCGCAAGGGAGACCACAACGGCATGACTTTTGCCATGAGTTACAACAGCGCGGAGAATTACATCCTGCCGCTGTCGCACGACGAGGTCGTCCATCTCAAGTGCTCCATGGTGGAAAAAATGCCCGGCTACCGCGTGGACAAGTATTCGAACCTGCGTCTCGGCTATACCTTCATGTTCGGCCACTGCGGCAAGAAGCTTTTGTTCATGGGCCAGGAGTTCGGCCAGGAGCGCGAGTGGAGCGAGGCCCG
>JAUNJS010000420.1 GCA_030533125.1 Eubacteriales bacterium
AGCGGATGACGTTTTTGAGTTCTTCGCGGACTTCCGGGTTTTCCCAGTTGAGGTCGGCCTGGGATACATCGAAGAGGTGCAGGTAGTATTTCCCCAGGGAGGGGACATACTCCCAGGCATTGCCGCCGAATTTTGAGACCCAGTTGGTGGGGGCGTGGCCGTCGACGGGATCCCGGAAGATGTAGTAGTCCATGTATTTCGGGTCGCCGGTGAGGGCTTTCCGGAACCATGCGTGGTCCGTGGAGGTGTGGTTGAAGACCATGTCAAACATGAGGCGGATGTTGTGTTCGCCTGCTTCTTTGATCAGGGCGTCGACATCCTCCATGGTGCCGAACATGGGGTTGATAGCAAGGTAATCCGCAATGTCATAACCGTTGTCATTCATGGGAGATCTGAAAAACGGCGTGATCCAGATGTAGTCGATCCCCAGTCCCTGCAGGTAGTCCAGCTTCTGCCGGATTCCGTTGATATCTCCAATCCCGTCCCCGTTCGAATCACAGAAGGATTTGATATAAATCTGATAGACGGTGCTGTTTCTGAAATCGCTCATGTTTTTCCCCTTTTGTGTTCATGCGTACATGCGCATTTTTGCACAGGTTTGTGATCAGGCGCGGGCTGCGGCCCGGCTTTGTGTACCCGGCCGGCGTCGCCGGACGATCTGCCGGATCTGCCGCGATGAATGGCAGTGAGCCGGGCTGCAGCAGGGTTCATTCTGTCTGCAGCCGGCTGAAAATGCACTGCCGGAGGCGGTAATGGGTTCCGGCGTAAAGCCTGTCATTAGCTGCCTGTCATCGGGATCAGCCGATCGTGGCGATATGGGTCTCTCCCGCCTTGACGTCCTTGCCGTTTTCGAAGGAGAGGTTTTCATTACCGTTGTCTTCGGTCACGACCATCATGGTGACGAGGGGGTGGCCGGCGGCTTTGATCTTTTCCACATCAAAAGTGATGAGTTTTTCGCCCTTGCGGACGACCTGTCCCTCACTGACATGGCAGGTGAAGCCGTCGCCGCCCATGCCGACGGTGTCAAGACCGATATGGAGCAGGATCTCCGCGCCGTTGGCGATGCGAAGGCCGACTGCGTGGTTGGAGTCGGGCATTGTGATCGAAACGACGGCGTCCGCCGGGGAGACGAGCACATTGTCCGTGGGGTCAATCGCGATTCCTTCGCCGAGGGCGCCGGAGGCGAAGACCTGGTCGGGAACATCATGGATATCGACTGTTTTGCCGGAGAGGAAAGCGCTCATTTCGACAGGTCCCTGGACCGTTTCGAACGCTTCCTCTTCCGCGGCGAGTTCTGCAGCCATGGCGCTTTCTGCTGCCAGAGCTTCGGCCTGCTTGTCGATGCCGCGGGCCTTGCCGAGGATCGTGGTCAGAAGGAAGGGGACGCAGACGGCGATCAGCATGGCGATCGCGTAGAATCCCCAGAACTGGGGCTTCATGGAGAGGATGCCGGGCAGGCCGCCGACGCCGATACTGGAGGCCATGCAGCCGGTCAGAACGGAGAACATGCCCGCGATGGCGGAGCCTGTCATGCCGCACACGAAGGGGAACATGTACTTGAGGTTGATACCGAAGATAGCGGGTTCTGTGACGCCCAGGTAGCAGGAGATGCAGGAAGGAACGTTGACTTCCTGAGCTTCCGCGTTCTTTTTCTGCAGGAAGATCATGCCGAGGACGGCGGAGCCCTGCGCGATGTTGGAAAGGGCGATCATGGGCCAGAGCATGGTGCCGCCGAAGTCAGCGATGAGCTGCAGGTCGATGGCGTTGGTCATGTGGTGCAGGCCGGTGATGACCAGCGGCGCGTACACGAAACCGAAGATGGCGGCGAAGACGACCTTCAGAGGGCCGGTGATTCCCGCGTACACGACGGAGGATATGACGGAGCCGATCTTCCAGCCGATGGGGCCGAGGACGAAATGCGCGGCCATGACGGAGAGGGTCAGGCTGAAGAAGGGCACGAAGATCATCGACACCACCGGGGGTATGACTTTCCGGAAAAATTTCTCCAGATAGACCAGGGTGAAGGCGGCCAGCATGGCGGGGATGACCTGCGCCTGGTAGCCGATCATGTTGACCTGCGCGAATCCGAAGTTCCACTTCGGGATGTCCGCGGCGGCGGTGGTTGCCACGGCGTAGGCGTTCAGGAGCTGTCCGGAGACCAGCGTCATGCCCAGGACCAGGCCGAGCATTTCGGTGGTGCCCATCTTCTTAGTGATGGACCAGCAGATGCCGACCGGAATGCCGACGTGGAAGACGGCTTCGCCGATCAGCCACAGGAAGTGGTCAATGCCTGCCCAGAACTGGGAGAGCTCGACGAGGGTGTGTCCGCCCTGGAAGACGTAGAGACTGTCGATACAGTTTCTGAAACCGAGGATCAGACCGCCGGTGATGATCGCCGGCAGCAGCGGAGTGAAGATCTCCGCCAGCACCGTCGCCAGGCGCTGCAGAGGGTTCTGGTTCTGTTTCGAGGCCTGTTTCACCGCCTCCTTGGAGACGCCGGAAATGCCGGAGACCTCAGTAAAGTCATTATAAAAATCTGCGACAGTGTTTCCGATGATGACCTGGAACTGTCCGGACTGGGTGAACGTCCCTTTGACGACCTTCATTCCTTCGATCTTTTTGATGTCCGCCTTGCCCGGATCATTCAGGACGAAGCGCATTCTCGTCATGCAGTGGGCGACGGCGCCGACATTGGACTTCCCGCCCACATATTCCAGAAGTTCTTTGCAATCTTGTGTGTACTTACCCATGATAACCTCCCCTTTGATACTTTTTCTTTTTTATTGCTGCCCTGTTATGTCGAACCCGGATGTAGTGCTTTCCCGTCTGTTTTAGTGCTTCTCCGAAAGCTGGCTGCGAATTCCGACGCGGCTATTTGTTTAAACAACTTTGTATAATGCTATATTAACTTGTTTAAACAAGTTTGTCAATATCTGTTTTAAAATTTGTTTAAACAAGTTGCATCCGCTCCTGCCGCGGATGTCAGGACAGCTGTCAAAGAGACTGTCAAAACGGCTGTCAGCACGGAAGTCAGCGCAATTATCATGGCAGCTGACAGAGCAGCTGCCATGGCAACTGTCATGGCGGCAATCTGCGCGGCTGTCAAAACGGCTGTCAGCACGGAAGTCAGCGCAATTATCATGGCAGCTGACAG
>JAUNJS010000086.1 GCA_030533125.1 Eubacteriales bacterium
ATCTGGAAAAAAAGAAGCACCTCCCGGGGTGCTTCTTTTGATGTTTTGCCGCCATCTATTTCTCAGCGGATGATTGCACTTGAACGAGATTTGCGTTAAAATATAAGTTCGATTTGTCATTTGTTCCGCGCGCGGGGGAACTGCGCCTGTTTTGCGCGGATGCGTTTCCTTTCTTTCATTGATCCGGGCATCTTTCATTGATCCGGACAGGAGAGACGCGGTCCCGGAGGGTGGACGTATGATTGCATTTTTATCGGGAAATCTCGAGAGTCTGCAGGAAGACGCGGCGGTCATCGATGTCGGCGGCGTCGGATATGAAGTAAATGTTTCCTCTGAGGTTTTGAGCGGGCTCTCCGCCATAGGAGTCGGGAATACGGTCAGACTTTACACCTATACCTATATCCGGGAGGACACGCTTGCCCTGTACGGTTTTTTGTCCAGGGATGATCTTTCACTGTTCAAACTGCTGATTACAGTGAGCGGGATCGGACCGAAGGGCGGGCTGAGCCTGTTGTCGACACTGTCCGCGGAGGATCTGCGCTTCTCGATCCTCACGGGAGATGCAAGAACGATCGCGCGCGCCCCCGGAATCGGGAGGAAGACGGCGGAACGTGTCATCCTGGACCTGCGGGACAAGGTATCTTCCGCCTCCGCTTCAAAAGACGACGAAGGCTTCGGGACTCTCGCGGCGGGAGATCTGCGGGGGCAGCTTTCCGGCAGTGAGGCGCAGGCGCAGCCGAGCCCTGCGGCAGATGCTGTCGAGGCCCTCGTCGCGCTCGGTTACCAGCGCGCGGAGGCGGCGCGCGCCGTGAAAAAATGCGGGGAGAAGGAGGATACAGAGGCGATTCTCCGCGAGGCACTGCGATTCCTGTAGCAATATGAGACGGCACCCGCCGGATCATTCCGATGTGCCTTTGATGATACGATCCGGAATCCGCCGGGTTCTGTATACGCACCGCAATCAATCCTGACCTGGGAGCAGAATTATGGAAAAAAGAACCATAGAGACGAGATTCACTTCCGAGGACGCGAAAATAGAAAACTCCCTGCGGCCAAGGAGGCTCTCGGAATACGTCGGGCAGGCCAGAATCAAAGAAAACCTGTTGATCTCCATCCAGGCGGCGAAGCAGCGGCAGGAACCTTTGGACCATCTGCTGTTCTATGGGCCGCCCGGACTCGGCAAGACGACGCTCGCCGGTATCATCGCGGCGGAAATGGGCGTCAATATCCGCGTTACAAGCGGGCCCGCGATTGAAAAACCTGGAGAAATGGCGGCGGTCCTGAACGGGCTGGCGGAGGGGGATATCCTGTTTGTCGACGAAATCCACCGGCTGAACAAGCAGGTGGAGGAGGTGCTCTATCCCGCCATGGAGGATTTCGCGATCGATATCCTGATCGGAAAGGGATCGAATGCCCGCTCCATCCGGCTGGATCTGCCCAGGTTCACACTGATCGGCGCGACGACGCGGGCAGGCCTTCTTTCCGCGCCTCTCCGGGACCGGTTCGGGGAGATTCACCGTCTTGAGTTTTATACTCCGGAGGAGCTGCGCGCGATCATACTGAATTCCGCGAAAAAACTGCGGGTTCCCATCGAAGAGGAGGGGGCGCTGGAGCTGGCGCGCAGAAGCCGCGGCACCCCGCGGCTTGCGAACCGGATCCTCAAGAGAGTGCGCGACTTCGCGCAGGTCAGGTATGACGGAAAAATCTCCGAGGCAGTGGCAAACACCGCCCTCGACCTGATGGAAGTCGACAAAATGGGACTGGACCGCGCGGACCGCCGCTTCCTGACGACCCTGATGGAAGCCTACGGGGGAGGCCCCGCCGGGCTTGAAGCCCTCGCGGCCTCCATCGGCGAAGACGCAGGGACAATCGAGGACCTGATTGAGCCTTACCTCCTTCAGAACGGATTTATCAACCGCACACCGCGCGGACGCATGGCGACGGCGAAGGCGTATGCCCACATGAATCTTGAAGTGCCCGACGGGATCCTGTAAAAAAAGCACCGGGACGGTGCGGGATATAACCCTGCAGGATTGTGTGTAAAAGACCGGGATCCGCGGCGATACCAGGGGCATAACTATGCGTTCGGGATATCATCCTGCAGGATTGTGTATAAGAAACCAATCGGACCGATCGGGATCATCGGACAGAAAGACCCGCCGGGATTATCGGATAAAAGTGTCAGAGACAAAAGAGCTTTCCGCGCCGGTCCGGCGGCGGGACTGCCGGGGAAAGATGGCCGGAAAACCCGCATCCCGGGGAGAATAGGAGAGAGGAATGGCATCGAAAACAGCGACCAAAGTCACAATCGGCGGCAGGACCTATACGCTGAGCGGAAACGAGAGCGAGACCTACCTGCAGGAGGTGGCTTCGTATCTGAACGGCAAGATCGCGCAGCTTCGCAGCGATGAAGAATACCGGAATGTTCCTCTTGACATGCGCAATGTCCTGCTGCAGCTGAACCTGGCGGATGACTATTTCAAAGCGAGAAGCGAGATCCGCCAGCTCCAGAAAAATCTGGAGGAACGGGAACAGGCCCTGTCGGACCTCAAACACGAGCTTGTCGCTACCCAGATGAAGCTGGAGACGGCGTTACATCGGAACGGTGATAAGAAAAAGAGCTGAATTTCCTGCCCGGGTGCCGCCGCGTCAGGCGGCGCGGAGGAATGCCGGGGCATCCTCGAAGGACCCGCGCGGCTGTGTTTTAATCCGGGGAAACACTGGAGAAAGGGATACAAATGTCAGCTTTTCCATATAAGGTGGAGCTTCTTTCGCCGGCAGGAAGCCGGGAGGCCCTGGTCGGCGCGATCAGTGCGGGAGCGGACGCGGTCTATCTCGGCGGAGAACGGTTCGGCGCGCGGGCTTACGCGGATAATTTTTCCACAGAAGAGATTCTGCGCGCGCTCCGGGAAGCGCATGTCCTCGGCAGAAAGATCTATCTGACGGCGAATGTGCTGACCCGCGAGGAGGAGATGCCTGAGCTCGTCAGCTTCGTACAGGAACTGCACGCGGGCGGTCTGGACGGCGCGATCGTGCAGGATCTCGGCGTCCTTGCGGCGCTGCATGAGGCGTGTCCGGATCTGGCGCTGCACGCGAGCACGCAGATGTCGGTCACGTCCGCGGAGTCTGTACAGTACCTGCGGCGCTTCGGCGTTCGCCGGGTCGTTCCGGCCCGGGAGCTCTCCCTCGAGGAGATCCGCGCGCTCCGGAAGGAGGATATGGAATCCCTGCGGCGCCTGCCCGAAGAAAAAAGGGAGGGAATGCGGCCGATCGAGATCGAGGCCTTCATCCACGGCGCCATGTGCTATTCCTATTCCGGGCGGTGTCTTATGTCCAGTTTTCTGGGCGGACGCAGCGGAAACCGGGGCAGATGCGCGGGAACCTGCCGCCTTCCCCACCGGATCCTGGACGGGGATGGACGGCCTGCGGGTCCCGACGCGCGGAAAAAAGAGGTCTACCCGCTTTCCATGAAGGATATGTGCGTTCTTTCCATACTGCCGGAGCTGATCGATGCCGGCATCCATTCCTTCAAGATTGAGGGCAGGATGAAGAAGCCCGTCTACGCCGCCGGCGTGACGGCAATTTACCGGAAATACATTGACCGGTGTTATGCCTGGATGGAAGAGGGGCGGCCGGGTACGTGGAAGGTGGAGGAAGAGGATCTGAAGAAACTGCGCGCTCTGTATATCCGGACAGATCTCGGGACGGGCTATTACCACACCAGAAACGGAAGAAACCTGATCACAATCGGGAAACCCGGGTACGCGGGAACGGATCCCGCGCTGGAGGAAGAGATCCGGAGAAAATACACAGCCGGACTTCCCCGCCGGGAGATCACAGGCAGGGCCGTATTCCGGATCGGAGAACCGGCGCGCCTGACGGTCTCGCCGGTCTGCGCGGCATGGAAAAATGCGGGTCCGGCACAGAAAAATGCAGGTTCGGCGGGGAAAAAAGCCGGCGCTTTCCCGTGCCCGGAGAAGTCTGTTTCCGTCACGGCGGCAGGTCCTGTAGTCCAGCCTGCCTCGGGAAGGCCCCTCTCCGGAGAGGAACTCGAAGCGCGCCTTCGACGGAGCGGTGAAAGCCTGTTCACGTTTGCGGATCTGACGGTCGAAGCGGATGACAACGTCTTTCTGCCTGTGAGCGCGGTCAATGCCCTCCGAAGGGAGGCCCTGGACCTTCTCGAGGAGAAACTCGCGCGTGCCGCGGGGCTTCCGGAGGCAGCCTCCGAAAGAGCGGCAGAAGCGGAAGAACCCGCGCGGACGGCGCGGACGGTCCCCGGGGAAGCGGCGCAAGCAGAAGAATCCGCGGAGCATGCGCAGCAGGTCTCCGGGGAAGCGGAAGAACCCGCGCGGACGGCGCAGCAGGCCTCCGGGGAAGCGGCGGAAGCGGCAGAAATCCCGCGGACGGCGCAACAGTTCTCCCGCGGCCGCGGGACGGGTCCTGAGCTCTGGGCGCTGGTATCTACGCGCGCTCAGCTGGAGGCCGCTGTACAGTGTGGCTGCGCCGGTATTATCATTGATGGCGAATTTACCATTGAAAAAACACAGAATCGGAACATTTCCGACTTACAATCGGCTCAGGTTCGGATTTACTGTGCCCTTCCGCCTGTTTTTCGCGTCTATGAAAGGGAGAAAATCCGGGAGATGATCCGGACGGCATCGGAAAAAGGCTTTGACGGGATCCTGGTACGGACACTCGAGGAGCTGGAAACGGCGCTGCAGACGGGGTACAGCGGGGAACTCATCGCGGACGCCGCTCTCTACAGCTGGAACACGAGGGCCATGGCGGCGCTCACGGCGGACTGCAGCCGGGTCATCTGCGCGCTTGAGCTCAGCCGGGCGGGAATCCGCCGGGCGGCGGGCGGAGTCCTTTCCAGACTGATCCTCCCTGTTTACGGGAGAGTGCCGATGATGGAAACTGCCGGTTGCGTGCGGAAAACGGAGCTGCAGTGCTCCGGCGCGAAACGGCAGGACGCCGCCGCGGAGGACGGATTCTGGTATCTGGAGGACCGGATGGGAAAGCGTCTTCCGGTGCGCTGCCGCTGCGCTTTCTGCGCAAATACCATTTACAACGCTGTACCCGTTTCCCTGCATCAGTACGCCGGCCGGGGACTGTACCGGGAGGCATCCGTCCATCTCTGCATGTTTACCACGGAGAGCCGGCAGCAGACGCAGGCGGTTCTCCGGTATTTCGGCGGCCTTTCAGACGAAGGCGGATCCGGGAAATCAGCCCGGGAACGGAGGAAACCGCCTTTTTCGGAATACACTAATGGACATTATAAAACTGGAGCGCTCTGATCTAATATGAATGCATATGTGGTATCTCTCTCAAAATATGTGAATACCGGGCTGCTGGTCTGTTTCACACTTCTGGCATATGCAGGATTTGCCGTGCGGGGAAATCTGGCCAGAAGGGTTATAGAAATCGTCCAGAGGCTGATTCTGGCCGCGTTTCTGGTGAACGCGAATTTCGCGATCGCATGGATTGTGAAGGGATCGGCCGGCAGAAAGCTGCTGCTTTTATGCGCGATGGAAATCCTGTTTCTGCTCTCATTCATGGTCCTGTACAGGATTGTCCATGAGATGGCGAACATGCTGCTGTTCAACAACATCTGCATGCTTTTGTCAATCGGCTTTGTGATGATCTCCAGAATCGCGTTCTACGGAGATTCGGGAAGCACCGGATACAGGTCCAATGAACCCATAAAGCAGTTTGTCATGGCGTCCGCGGGGCTGATGATCATGCTCATTATCCCGCTGTTCCGCCGCTTTTTTGATGCCATGCGGCACCTGGGCATTATTTTCGGGATCGCGGGAATCATCGCGCTGGACGCCGTCCTGCTTCTGAGCAGCGAGACCAACGGAGCCATGATTACCTATACATTGGCACGTTTTACGTTTCAGCCTTCGGAATTCGTCAAGATTCTGTATATCCTGATGCTGGCGGGTCTGCTCAGCGCGGAGGTCACGTTCGAGAGAGGGATCCTGGCCACGATTCTCGCGGCTGTGCACGTCGGAATCCTGGTTCTGTCCACAGACCTGGGGAGCGCGCTCATCTTTTTCGCGGTCTATCTGATGATGCTCTTCATGGCGTCCGGGCGGTGGTCGGTGCTTGCGGGAGGAGCCGGTCTGGGAGCGGTCTCTGCGATCGTCCTTTATACACAGTTCCAACATGTGCAGGACCGCGTGCTGATCTGGAAGGATCCTTTTTCCGACATCGATGGCCGGGGGTTTCAGATCGCGCAGTCTCTCTTTGCCATAAGCTACGGGGGACCCTGGGGAGCCGGTCTCACGCAGGGCATGCCTACCAAGATTCCTTATGTGGAGTCGGATTTTATTTTCGCCGCGATCACGGAGGAGATGGGGCTGGTATTCGGGATCTGTCTTCTTCTCCTGTGCGTCAACTGTTTCCTGCGCATTCTGGCGCTCTCGGCGAGTTATTCCAACCGCTTTTTCCAATTGTTCACCTATGGCGCCGCCGTCTGCTACATCTTCCAGACTTTTCTGACTGTCGGCGGTGAAACAAAGTTTATCCCGCTGACCGGCGTCACCCTTCCTCTTGTGAGTTACGGAGGAAGCTCCATTTTGTCCACGCTGATCATGTTCGGCATGATTGAGATGATTTTCATCCTGCACGAGGAGAGGACGGCGCATTTCATGGAGCGCTACGAAATGGAGCACGCCGGCGAAGGTTTCCCGGAAGAGGAGAGCGGTGTGCCGCCCGGGGATTTCCCGGAGGAAGGTCTGATGCATGCGGGAAGGCAGGACGTAATCGTGACAGATCCCTCTTCCCATGGTTTTACGGAGGAAGGTCTGGTACCCGCGGGCAGCCTCGGGGAAGACAGCGGAACGGGAAATTACAAGGACTATTACAAAGGCTTTTCTTCCGATGAAGTTCCGGACGGTTTTCCTGTAAACGGCATTTCGGAGGAAGGGATTTTCGAAGACACATGAGTACCTGCCTTTCGGGAGGGGATTCATGATAAACTGCGGGACGTTGATTCCCGAAGAGGACTGTGTTTATGTGGAGAAGAAGAAAGGATCCGCCGGGGGAAGGCGGTGTCCGGATTCCCGACACACAGGGGAAAAAGGCCGATCCGGAAGCTGGCGGAGAGGTATATGTTGAATCTGTGCGGCATAAAGCGAGACTCCAGATCGTCTTTACGGCGGTTCTGTTTTCGGCGCTCTTTGTCGTGATGACGGTCTGTTTCTGCCGGTATGCCATCGCGAACAGGAGAGTCCTTTTTGATAATGACTATAACGAGCGCGACGCGCTCCTGGAGGAGCATAACCGGCGCGGAAGGATTCTGGCGTATGAGGACGGGGAACTCCGGGAACTGGCGGTCTCCGACAATGAGAATCACCGCACATATCCGTACGGGGAGCAGTTCTGTCATGTCGTCGGCTTTTCCGCGATGGGAGGCAGCGGGATCGATGAGTACATGAAGTATGAGCTTCTGCACTCCGACATTCCGTTCGAGAGCAAGCTGGTCTGTGACAGCGAGGAGGAGCGCTATCCGGGAAACGACGTGTACACGACTCTGGATGTCACCATGCAGAAGTACGCGTACGAGGCGATGACGGAAGAGGGGCATTACGGGGCAGTCATAGTTACCGAGCCCTCCACGGGAAAGATCCTGGCCATGGTTTCCACTCCCGGATTTGAACCGGATACGGTTTCCGAGGAGTGGTATTGGGATTACCTGCGGACAAATCAGAGCGGAAACTCGCAGCTTGTCAACCGCGCGACGCAGGGACTTTACGCGCCGGGATCGACCTTCAAGATTGTCGACGCGATCGAGCTGCTCCAGGAGGATCCCTCTGCCATCTACTCTTTCCGCTTTGACTGTGTGGACGGAGAATACTCGTACGACGGGGAGAACATCCACTGCTTTGAGGATACCAGGACACACCGCTACGAGGTGCACGGAAAGCAGACTCTGGCGGAGGCCTTTGCGCATTCCTGCAACAGCGCCTTCTCGAAAATTGTCACGGAGATGCTGGATGAAAAACGCTTCCGGAAGACGCTCAAAAAGCTGCTGTTCGATTCGGAACTTCCCTATGATCTGCCGTACAGCGAGAGCCATTCCCAGCTTCTCGAGGACGGGGAAATCAGCGTCCACAATCTGATGCAGGTCGCGATCGGCCAGGGAACAACCGGCGTCTCCCCCCTCCACATGAACATGATCACGATGGCGGTCGCCAACGGAGGCGTTCTGATGCGGCCGTATCTCATCGACCGCGTCTGCACGGCCGAGGACGTACTCCTGCAGCAGTATAATCCCAGGCAGGCCGCCGCGCTGATGGACAGCGACACCGCGGACATGGTGCGGCAGCTTATGCGCAGCGTCACGCAGGTGACCCGCAGCGAATTGACCGGCCGCGATGTATGGGGAACCGCGAGCGAATTTGCCGATACCCGGGAGTACTATGCTTTCGGAAAGACCGGCACCGCGGAATTCGGGGACGACAATGATTCGCACGCGTGGTTCACCGGATTTTCGGTCGACGCGGAAAATACGGAGGACGGAAAGCCCGACCTGTGCATCACGGTCCTGATCGAAAACGGGGGCGTGGGTTCCGACAAAGCGGTTCCCGTCGCGAAAAAAATCCTGGACCGCTGGTACGGGGAATAATACGCGGCGCATAAAAAATGACGTCCGCGCTGCATATTTCGGCTTGCATGACAGGAAAGTGTATGCTAAACTGCCATGCGGGGACTTTTGGTTCCGCCGGTATTCAGGTTCCCGCGGAAAGAAGACATCGAAGAAAGGATTGAGATAAAAGATGAGTATTCTTAGAGTTGTACTGACGATCGCCATGGTGATCATCAGCGTGATCATGACCGTGATCATCCTGATGCAGGAAGGAAAGTCGCAGGGGCTGGGCGCGATTGCCGGCGCGACGGACAATACATACTGGGGAAAAAACAGGGGAAGATCCATGGAGGGGTTCCTGGTTAAATTCACAACCGGGCTTGTCGTCATGTTTTTTCTTCTGGCAGTCCTGCTGAATATGAACCTTTTCTGAAAAACACCAGCGGTTGCGAATTATCAGGACAGACAGTCTGATCCGCGGCACCCCGAAAGGGTGCCGTTTTGCGCGTGGAATTCCGGGAGGCCGTCGTTATGGCAGAGAATAAACCCTATAAACTGGTGGCCAACAACAAAAAGGCTTACCACGATTACTTTATTGAAGAGAAATATGAATGCGGCATTGAGCTGTTCGGCACTGAGGTGAAATCAATCCGGATGGGAAAATGCAGCATCAAGGAGGCGTATGTCTCGGTGTCCGGAGGACAGGCCTATATTGAGGGCATGAACATAAGCCCGTATGAAAAAGGAAATATCTTCAACCGCGAACCGCTGCGCCGCAGGAGGCTTCTCCTCCACAAAAGGGAGATCCTGCGTCTCCAGGGCCAGGTGCAGACCAAAGGCTATACGATCATGCCCCTTCAGGTCTATTTCAAAAAAGGACTTGTCAAGATCGAAATCGGTCTGGCGAGGGGGAAAAAGCTTTATGATAAGCGGGATGATCTGCGCAAGAAGGCCATCCGCAGAGAAACTGAGCGGGAGTTCCGCAGCGAACTGAAGCTGTGACGGGAGAGAAGCGGAAAAGAGAAGGCAGGCCGGAAGGCACAAAAAAGACCGGAGCGCATTCCCTTCGAATTTACATCGAACCAGTCAGGAATACTCCGGTCTTTGAGAGCAGGTGGCGGGAATCGAACCCGTCTCCCCAGCTTGGGAAGCTGGTAT
>JAUNJS010000087.1:0-3966 GCA_030533125.1 Eubacteriales bacterium
GGAGTCGTCGAAAATGCCGCCAAAGGCCCGCAGACGCCGCAGAAAGTCAGGGAAAAAGCCTCGGGGGCCGGAAAGGGGACAGATATGGAATATGTGAAACTGGAAGAGGTTGTCCGGAAAATGAATCTGAAGAGCCTGACGCCGCAGATTGATATTTCCGACAGGAAGGTCTGGCAGACGGAGGTCAACCGCCTCGCGCTGGAGCTGACGGGATATTTTGATCACTTCGCGGCGGGCCGGATCCAGATCATCGGCCTCGTGGAACATTCTTACATCGAACAGATGAAAGAAGAGGATAAAAAATACGTTTTTGAGAAGCTTTTTTCTCTGGATGTTCCCATGGTCGTGTTTACCCGGGAGATGCCGCCGGAGGATCTGATCCTGCGGACAGCCCTTGAGAAGAAAATGCCCCTGTACCTGACCAATCAGGCGACGAGCCCGTTTATGGCGGAAATGATCCGCTGGCTCAATGTGCGCCTGGCCCCGTGTATTTCCATCCACGGGGTGCTTGTGGACGTGTACGGAGTCGGCGTGCTCCTGACCGGCGACAGCGGAGTCGGTAAGTCGGAGGTGGCGCTGGAGCTGATCAAGCGGGGCCACAGGCTGGTCTCGGACGATGTCGTCGAGATTCGCAGAGTCAGCGAGGAGACGCTCATCGGCACCGCGCCTCCCATCACCAAACACTTTATCGAGCTGCGGGGGATCGGGATCATCGATGTCAAGACCCTGTTCGGAGTCTCCAGCGTCCGTGAAACCCAGAACATTGATCTGGAGATCCATCTGGAGGAATGGGACAGGAACCGGGAGTATGACCGCCTCGGCCTCGAAGAGACGTATTCCGAATATCTCGGGAACAAGATTGTCTGTCATCGCGTCCCTGTGCGTCCCGGCAGAAATGTCGCCATTATCTGCGAGGCCGCCGCGGCGAACCACAGGCAGAAGCTCATGGGCTACAACGCGGCGCAGGAGCTGTACAAGCGCGTCCAGAGCAATTTCATTCACGGGGGTTCGCGGGACGAAGAAGAATGGTGACGGAGAGATTCCCGGGCGGATTGGAACCGGAAATCGGAAAAGAAGAGCGTTCCGGGCGGTTTGACGGGAAAAATGTTTGAGAGCTGCGGGCTGTGCCGGCGGGAGGACATGTGATTCAGAGACTACTACAGGAAGAAATCAGGCGGATTCTGCCGCCTGCACAGGTCAGATTTGACGAGCCGATGCGCCGGCACTGTTCTTTCCGCACGGGTGGGCCGGCGGACGCCCTTGTCTATGTGCGGACCGGCGCGGAACTGGCGGCGCTCCTCTCTCTTCTTCACAGGGAAGGGGAGGACTATTTTGTGCTGGGCAGAGGGACCAACCTTCTGATCGGGGACGGAGGCTACCGGGGCGTGATCATCACGGCAGCTCATCCGGTGGGAATGGCCGGAACGGATGAATCGGTCGGGATAAACGGATTGGTTGGAATGAATAGAGCGACCGGAATGGATGGAACGGACCGGAACGCGGAGAATTCCGGAGTCTTTTCTCTGGAGGAGATCCGGGTTCAGGAGGAATACGGCATCCGGGCGGGCGCGGGCGCGACGCTGCACGCGGTGGCGATGACCGCGATGGAACACGGGCTGTCCGGCCTTGAGTTCGCGGCCGGGATCCCCGGCACGGTGGGCGGCGGTCTGGTCATGAATGCGGGCGCGTACGGAGGCGAGATGAAACAGGTCGTTTCGTCTGTGTGCGGGATGATGCCGGACGGGGAGATCCGGACATGGACGGGAAAAGAGATGGAATTCAGCTACAGGTTCAGCATCCTGCACCGCATGCCGGCGATTGCCCTGATGGCGGATTTTTCCCTGCACCCGGACGATCCGGAGAGGATCCGTGCGAGGATGGCCGATCTGGCCGCGCAGCGGCGCGCGAAGCAGCCCCTTGAATACCCCAGCGCCGGCAGCACCTTCAAGCGGCCGAAGGGGCTTTTTGCCGGAAAGCTGATCATGGACGCAGGACTTCGCGGTATGCGCGTCGGGGACGCGCAGGTTTCCGAGAAGCACTGCGGATTTGTCATCAACCGGGGCGGCGCGACATCCGCGCAGATCCGGGAACTGATTGACAGGGTGCAGGAGATGGTCTATGAGGATGCCGGAGTCCGTCTGGAGCGGGAAGTGATCTATCTCGGGGAGTTTTGACCGGGAGATCCCGCGGGAAAAGACGGGCGGGATGACCGGGGTGTTTTCGGGCGGGTTCTGACGGACGCGCCCGATCGGATGGGAGGATAAAATGCGGTTTGTCGTAGTGACAGGCATGAGCGGCGGCGGGAAGGCAACCGCGATTAAGATTCTGGAGGATGAGGGATATTATTGTGTGGACAATCTGCCTGTGCGCCTCATCGATAAATTCATGGAGCTGGTCTTCATGCCGGGGAGCAATATCGACAAGGTCGTCCTCGGACTGGATGTGCGGGCGGACCGCCCCTTTGTGTATGTGGAGGAGGTTCTGGCGGCGCTCCGGGAAAACGGTTATTCCTATGAGATCCTGTTCATGGATGCCAGCGACGAGACTCTGATCCGGCGCTATAAGGAGACGCGGCGCGCGCATCCCTGTGAACCGCACGGCCGTGTGGAGGACGGGATCCACCGGGAGAGGGAGATTCTCCGGACGATCAAATCCCGCGCGGACTACGTGATTGATACCTCGACGCTTCTCGTCCGCGAACTCCGGGAGGAGCTGATCCGGGTGTTTGTAGATGATGAACAGTACAATTCCCTGATTGTCTCCGTCATGTCCTTCGGGTTTAAAAACGGGATTCCCAACGATGCCGATCTGGTTTTTGATGTCCGTTTTCTGCCGAATCCTTTTTATGTTGAAGAACTGAAGTACCTGACCGGCAATGATCCGCCGGTCGCGGAGTTTGTTCTTTCTTATCCGCAGACGACGCAGTTCCGGGAGAAGCTGTCCGACCTCATCCGGTTCCTGATCCCCTACTATGTGGAGGAGGGCAAGAACCAGCTTGTGATCGCGATCGGCTGCACGGGCGGCCAGCACAGGAGCGTGACCATCGCCAACTGTCTGTACGATGACCTCAAAGGGCAGGGAAACTACGGCCTGAAGATCTATCACCGCGACGCGAAGAAAAAAAGACGCGGCGCGGCGGAAACCGATGGCTCCTCCGCGGAATAAGCGGAGGACCTGTCCTGAGGAAGGCGGCCAGCCGGCGGCGGGAAAAGCCCGGCGCGGCGGAAACCGATGGCTCTTCCGCAGAAAAAGCGGAGGACCCGTCCTGAGGAAGGCACCGGCCGGCGGCGTAAAAAAGACATGGTGCGGCGGGGCCGGAAAACAAGAGGAGGGATTCACATGTCTTTTTCGGGAGGCGTGCGGGAGGAAATCGCGCAGATTATTCCGTCCGGGAGACAGGCGATGGAGACATCGGCGGCTGCCCTGCTCGCGAACATCGGGACCGTATACAGGGAGGACGACGGGACGCTGTGGCTGCGGCTTTCCGCGGGAAATCCGATTGCGTTCAGAAAATGCTTTACATTGATATTAAAAAACGTTAATATTAGACCTGATTTGTTTGGCAGAAGATTTTCATCAGAATGGGCAGGCTGGAGATGGAAGGGAAACAGCAGGGGAAAGGCGCTTTCCTCGCTGCTGCTCCCGGTCGGCCACAAGGCGGTGCGGGCGATCTCCCGGGAAGACACGGCGCCGGATTCCGGGAAAGATTCCGGGAAAAAAGAGGCGGTGCAAACCGGTGAGGAGGCTTCCGGAGACCGGACAGCGTCCGCGGAACCGGGCGGAAAACTGTCAGACGGCTGTCCCGTACCCGCGGAAGCGGGCGAAAGACCGTCCGGCAGCAGCCGGCCTTTACCCGGGGGACCGGTTGAAGGGACAACCGGGAACCGGAAAATGTCCGCGGAAGCGGACGCGAAGACAGCCGGAGCAGGACTGCAGAACGTCGAACAGCTGGCAGAGCCTCTGGAG
>JAUNJS010000087.1:4066-9749 GCA_030533125.1 Eubacteriales bacterium
GAAGACAGCCGGAGCAGGACTGCAGAACGTCGAACAGCTGGCAGAGCCTCTGGAGGCGCTGCTGCGCAGGCTTCGGATCCTCCGCTCGGACGGCGTGGTCCGGGAACAGGACGGAACCGTGCCGCAGGAGCTGGTACGGGGGACCAGGGCAAGAGCGTATCTGCGGGAAATGTTTCTCTGCTGCGGTTTCATGAGCGATCCCGCAGCCCGATACCATCTGGAATTTCGATGTTCTTCTCTGCCGCAGGCAGAACAGCTGCAGGGAATTCTGGAACAGGACGGTATCATCGCAGGACGGACAAGACGCCGGAATTATCAGGTTGTCTATATCAAAGAGTCGGAGAGCATCGTCAGACTTCTGCAGCTGATGGGTGCTTCCGTAAATGTGATGGCCACGGAAAACGCCAGGATCCTCAAGGAACTCCGCAACAACGTTAACCGCCAGGTCAACTGCGAGACGGCGAACATCGGAAAAACGGTCGAGTCTGCGGCCCGGCAGCGCGAGGACATCCGTCTTCTGCGCGAGAGGGGAATCCTGCAGACGCTTCCCGCACAGCTTCAGGAGGCGGCGGCGCTCCGGGAGGAATACCCCGGGGCCTCCCTGTCGGAACTCGGGAAGCTCACCGATCCACCGGTCGGAAGATCCGGGATGAATCACCGGATGAGAAAACTGTCCGCCCTCGCGCAGAAGGCCGGACAGGAAGGGAACTGATGATGTTTCAGGGATTTTTCCTGAGATACCTTTGTCTGGTTTGTTTTGGATAGGAGTATTGTATGCTGAATAAATCGATCGTAATCAATCGTCCACAGGGACTGGAGGCCCGTCCGATTGCGGAGCTTGTGCAGGTCGCAAGCAAATATGAGAGCCGCGTATATCTGAAACACGGCGTGAAAAAAGTGAATGCCAAGAGCATTATGGGCATGATGTCCCTGCAGGCTTCCGTCGGCGAGAGCGTGGAAGTGATGATCGATGGGGTTGATGAAGAGAGCGCAATGACGGAGATCACGGCGTTTCTCTGCGCCGGTAGCGTGGGCGCTGCGGCGAGGGGCGCATTCGCCGCTGTCTGACCGGAAAACAGGTACGCGTCCCGGGAATCGTTTCCCCAGGGACGCGTTCTTTAATTCCAAAAAAATTAGAATTTACACCCCGGTGGAGCCGGGATGTCCCGGCATGCCGGTATATTGTCCCGTTTACTCCTTCTTTCTGCCGGAACGCAGGTGTTATTTTTACAAAAATAAAAAACATTCCGGAAGTATATTTCGGAATGTTCCCTTCGAAAAAATCCCCTGAAAAGGGAGGATGCCAGACACCGGAGTGCCTGGCATAGTTATGAAAAAGTTATTCGTAAGCCTGCTGCATTGGCGACGGTTTTTTGCTGTACTGCTTTCTCGCTGTTCAGCTTATGGACAAAGTATAGAAATGAAAAATGGACGGACAATGAGAAGCAATTTAAGAATTGTTAAATAAAATATGAACAGTTTTTTAACAGGCCGGAGCGCGGGACACCGGCTCTCCCGGTCTGACGGAGAATGCATATGCTGAAGGCCGTCTGTTTTGCGGAATACCTCTGTGAGAGCGATCAGCCGGAGGGGACGGAAGCAGCCCGGAAGTCCGCGGCCGTCCGAATCCGGAACCGCGCGGCACGGGAAACTGTGCCGGAAGGGACGGAAGCCTTCCGGAGCTCCGCGGCACACATGCCGGAGATGCACCGGGCTGTGCGGGCGCTGCGGGAGGCGGGATTCAGGAGCGGGATTCTGTATTTTTCAAAAGGGAATCCGCTGCCGCCGGATCTTTACGCGGCGCCTGAGGAGACGCTGTTCCTGTGCGGAGACGGGGCGCTTCTGCAACAGCTCCGAGGCTGCGGCTGGTACGCGGTCGGGTACGCGCACGACGGAAATTCCGGGGAGCGCTTTCCGGGGGCTTCTTATATCGTGCAGGAACCGGATCTGGTCGACCCGGACAGTTATGTCAAAATGCACGCGCGTGAAGCGGGACTGCCGTGGACGATTCTGCGGACGCGGAGATGTCTGGTCCGCGAGTTTACGGTTGCGGATCTGGATGCGCTCTACGCCCTCTATGACGGGCAGGCGCGCCGGTTCCTCACGCCGCTGTCGGAGGACAGACAGCGGGAGCGGGAGATCCTCGGCGCCTACATCGACCGGATTTACCGTCTCTACGGCTTCGGGCACTGGGCCGTGCTCCTGCGGGAGGGAGAAAGCGGCGAATGCACGGGGCCTCTGATCGGCCGCGTCGGTTTTTCCGCGCTGACGGCGCAGCAGGAGCTCGAGGCACTGGAACTGGGCATCCGGGAAAAAGACAGGGAGGATTCGGGGATCGACGCGGATTTCGGCTTTCTGATCGCCGCGTCCTGCCGCGGAACCGGGATTGCCGAGGAGGTCTGCGCGGCGCTTCTGGAATACGGGTTCTCGCAGCTCGGGTTCACCCTTGTGCGTGCCGACGCGCGGACGGACAACGCTCCGTCCCTCCGGCTTCTGGAAAAACTCGGGTTTACGCCGGCCGGCACAAAGTCCGGCAGAAGGATTTTTCTCAGGGGGCGCGTATGATCCGATGAAAATGCCGCGGACGGGCCCGCACTGTAAAGAAGTGTACGGAATATGTATAATAAACAGCGGGTGGATTTAATCATATGAGTCTGTGAGCCATGCTCATAACCGCAAGTATGTATAAACGTGGATTTGTAAACGAATATATAAAAATGTTTGTGGTAAAAGAAGTGCATGTTTTTTAAGGAGGAAGCCAATGATCAACCGGGAATATCTTGCTATGCTGGGAAACAAGTCTGTGATCCGTGAGCTGTCGGAATACGCGACCGCGAGGGGAAAGGAAATCGGATATGAGAACGTGTTCGATTTCAGTCTCGGCAATCCGTCCGTGCCGGCGCCGGATCGTTATCGGGATATTTCCATTCGTCTTCTGCAGGAGGAGGAGCCCCTGAAGCTTCACGGATACAACCCCACGCAGGGGGATCCGAGAGTCAAGGAGAAGGTGGCGGAGTCCCTGCGCCGCCGGTTCGGCCTGCCGTATACGCCCTCAATGATTTTCCCGACGTCGGGCGCCGCCGGCGCCATCGCGCATGCGCTCCGCTGCGTCGTGGAACCGGGCGAGGAAGTGATCGTATTTGCCCCCTATTTTTCCGAGTATGACCAGTATGTCGGCCGGACAGGGGCAAAGCTCCGCGTTGTCCCCGCGAAGACGGACGATTTCCAGATCAATTTCGAGGCGGCAGAGGAATATTTCAATGAAAAAACCGCGGCTGTGCTGATTAACACGCCCAACAATCCGTCCGGCGCGGTCTATACGGAAGAGACGCTCCGCCGGCTGGCGCAGGTCCTGACCGCGAAATCCGCCCGGTACGGACACACGATTTTCCTGGTCTCCGACGAGCCGTACCGGGACATTGTTTTTGACGGGAAAACCCAGGCTTATCCGGCAAAGTTTTATCCGCATACGCTGACCTGCTATTCCTTCTCGAAATCGCTCTCCCTCCCCGGAGAGCGTGTGGGCTACGTCGCGGTCTGCCCGGACTGCGAGCAGGCGGACAAGATGGTGCCCATGATGGGACAGATTTCCCGCGGGATCGGGCACAACTGCCCGTCCTCCCTGCCGATGCTGGCGGCGGCCTGCTGCCTGGAGGACACATCGGATCTCTCGGTGTATGAGACGAACATGAATCTGCTCTACGACACGTTCAGGGAGCTTGGATTTACCGTTCCGCGCCCGGGCGGCACTTTTTACATCATGCCGAAGGCGCTGGAGGAAGACGCTGTGGCATTTTGCAGAAAAGCGCTGAAATACGACCTCGTCTTCGTGCCCGGAGACGGTTTCAGGGCTCCCGGATTCTTCCGCGTCGCGTATTGCGTGGACACGGAGAAGGTCGAGCGGTCTCTCGCGGCGATCCGCCGCTTTGTGGAAGCGGAGTATCCGGACCGGTGACAACGCGCTGCGCGCGGGACAGCTTCGGCTGCCGCCCGGTCGGGAAACCTGCAAATGATTCCGGTAAGAATCCGGAAAGGATACAGAAAAATGGCGGATGCCGCCCGGTCGGGAAAATCCGCAAATGATTCCGGTAAGAATCCGGAAAGGATACGGAAAAAGGGCGGATGCTTCCCGGACGGGAAATCCGCACGGAATACAGGTGTTACGGGACGACACGCGTATTTTATACATACGTGGTCTGTGATGCTGAATAATGGAGATTAAGTATGAGCGAACTGTTGAAAGCAGTATTGTTCGGAATCGTGGAAGGGATCACGGAATGGCTTCCGGTCAGCAGCACCGGCCATATGATCCTGCTGGATGAACTGGTGACAATGCATGTGTCGCCTCTGTTCATGCAGATGTTCATGGTGGTGATCCAGCTGGGCGCGATCCTGGCGGTCGTGATTCTGTACTGGAAGACAATCTGGCCGTTCCGCCGGAGTGAGGAGACCGGAAAGCTGACGCTTGACAGGGACACGGTTTCGATGTGGTGCAAGGTGATCGTGGCCTGTTTCCCTGCCGCTGTGGTGGGAATCCTGGCAGACGACTGGCTGGATGTTCATTTCCGCAACTGGCCGGTGGTCTCCGTCATGCTTATTGTAGTGGGTATTGCATTTATTGTGATTGAAAAGCGGAATGAAGGCAGAAAACCGGTCATCAGGAAGCTCCGCGACATCACTTTCCGGGAAGCCCTGATTATCGGGCTGTTCCAGCTGATTGCCGCCGTTTTCCCGGGGACGTCCCGGTCCGGCGCGACGATCCTGGGAGGCATCATGATCGGCGTCTCCCGCGCCGCCGCGGCGCAGTTCACATTCATCATGGCGATCCCGGTCATGCTCGGGGCGAGCCTTCTGAAGATTATCAAATACGGACTGTTTTTTTCCGCGATGGAACTCGGGATTCTGGCGGTCGGAATGCTGACGGCATTTCTGGTTTCCGTGCTCGTCATCCGCTTTATCATGAATTATATCCGGACACACGATTTCCGTGTATTCGGATGGTACAGGATCATCCTCGGCGTGGTCGTGATCATCTACTTCGCGGTAATCAGGCGCTGACTGCCCGTGAAAGCCGGAAGGACCGGCCGGAAATGACTGAAAAAAATACAGCATAATTCAAAAACTGACAACACTGTCCGAATGGATTTGTGGTACAATGATGTACGGTGCAGGAAAGGGGGGGCCGCAGAGGCTGCATGCGGCTGATCCGGAAAAGGTATTACCCGGAAAACGGAAGGACAGAAGCGTACAGGAGGAAGAAATGGCAAGTAATAAGAAAAAAAGAAACACATATCAGAAACCTGAAGAGACAAGGGAGCAGGAGAGCTATTCCGGCAGGGACGAGGAGTATGAGGAAGACGCGGCTGTGACCCGCCGCAAAGCTCGTCAGGCAGCAGCTCTCAGACAGAAGAAGGAAGACAGGCAGAACCTTCTGCTCCTTTTGGGCGTCATTGCTGTTCTTGCGATTGTCGGTATCGTGATCTGGATTACATCCGGCTCTTCCGGCGACAAGAAGACTACAGCAGCGGCGCAGGAGGAAACCGTCGGAGACGCGACAGAAGAACAGCTGGCGGAAGCTGACGCGATGGGCACGGACAATACCGTGACGGAAGCTGAGCCGCAGGGAGAGACCGAGGAAGCTCTGACAGAGGAGCAGAAGCAGGAAGCGGAAGCGCAGGAAGCG
>JAUNJS010000088.1 GCA_030533125.1 Eubacteriales bacterium
CAAGTTCATATGAAATACGGACATTATAATAAGACAAACAGGCACATTCATCTGAAATAGGGGACATTTTAATCTGACACACAGGCATGTTCATCTGAAATAAGGGACATTTTTTTGAGATACAGACACTTCCGGGTCTGATCGGCTGTGGGTTCCTATTTATTTCTTGTGAACCAGTGCCGGATAAAGATATACAGGCAGATCGCGAACGCAAGGATGTAGCCGAAAAAGCCCAGCGCCGGGATGCCCAGAAGCCTCGGGTGCATGTCCGTCGTACAGATGATGCTGGAGCTGATGAGAAGGGCCATGACCCAGAGGCCCATGACAATGTTCCGGATCAGCCTGCGCAGCAGGTGCTCCATCTCCCGGGTGGCATCCAGTTCCATTTTGACCTTCGCCTGTCCCTTGAGGTATTCCTCCAGGACGCTTTTGAGCAGGGGTGGAATCTCGACGGCTTTATAGGCGGCGGTATACAGCTTTTTCCCGCCCTTGCGCAGTTCCTCTCCCGGATTGAAATTTTCAAAAGCGTTTTCCCGGATGCGGCCCGCCGCGATCTCCATCATATTGATCTCCGGGCTGATCTCCGCCAGGACGCCCTGCATGTGGTTCATCCCGCGGGCCAGCATAGTCATCCCGTGCGGCAGGCGCAGCCCGTTCTCTTTCATGATCTCGAGGATTTCCATTAGAAATTCCACGATATCGATGTTTCCCAGAGACATTTTTCCATAGCGGTCGATCAGTGTCCGGAGTTCACTGTACAATCTGCCGTCGTCCACTTTTTTCTTCGGGTGGCAGAGTTCCAGAATCGTGCTCTCCAGACCGGCAATATCGCTGAGAGCGATCGCGCGCACCCCCCGCTCCATGAGTGTTCTGTCCCGGGCGGACAACCGCCCCATCATTCCCATATCGATCCAGACGATCTTCCCGTCGTGCACCTTGACATTGCCGGGATGCGGATCCGCATGAAAAAAACCGTCCTCCATGACCTGTTTGATGTAGTTATTGACAAGCTTGCGGCCGACTTCCTCCAGATCATATCCGTCTGCCAGAAGCCCTTCCCTGTCATCGATGGCAAAACCTCCGACATACTCCATCACGAGCACCCGGCTGGTCGTGTGTTCACGGTACAGGCGGGGAATGCGGATATAGTTGATCCCTTCATTATTCCGCGCAAACTCTTCGATGTTGGCGGCCTCCTTCAGGAAATCCATCTCCTCCTGGGCGACAGCCCACATCTCGTCCAGGACCATGCCCAGATCCACAACATTTTTGATTCCGCCCACGGACGGCATCAGATGCACCAGCCTGTGCAGCAGGCCGATGTCGCGCGCCATGGTGTCGTAGATCCCTTTGCGCTGTACCTTCACGACCACTTCTTCACCGGACAGAAGCTTCGCCCTGTGTACCTGGGCAATCGACGCGGAGCCCAGAGGATTCTCCTCGATCAAGGAAAACACCTTGCGCCAGTCCTCGCGGTAGGAGCGGTTAATGACCTCCTCCACCTCGGAAAACGGCATCGGGGCCACATCGGAAGTGAGCTTCATCAGCTCTTCGCAATATGCCTTGGGGAGAATATCCGAGTGCAGGGACATGATCTGCCCGAGCTTGATATAGGTCGGCCCCAGCTCCTCCAGAATCACCCGGAGCTTCTCCGGCGTCACCCCGCGCGTGATGTGATTGCGGAAAAGGACCCCTCTGATCTCCCTCATCCTGGACCGGTTGTCCATCTTTGCCTTCTCTTCCATACGTCCCCGGTTCTCCTTTTTCGCGCGGCGGCTTGCACGGCTCGCCTGCGACTTCGCGGTCTGCAGGCGTGTTTTTTGCGTACCGGCAGCTTTTTTTCTAGCGGCAGCTCTCCACGGCACGCCCGCGGCTTCGCGGTCTGCAGGCATGTTTTTTGCATACCGGCAGCTTCTTTTTCTAGCGGCAGCTCTCCACGGCACGCCCGCGGCTTCGCGGTCTGCAGGTATGTTTTTGGAGCTCCTGCTGCCGCAGGACAGCAAGAAGACTGCCCGCGGCAAATACCGGCTCTGTGGCCGGCCGCTGCGGGCAGTTTTAAATTACGACACATGTCCCTTGTTCCGGAACGGGCATGCTCCGCGTGAGATAATGACAGCTATGCAGCCATGCCCGCGTGAGCACAGACACAGCGCCCTTTTTCAGGCGGGTCCTTAAACACGGGACCGCGGTTCCGGGAGACGCGAAACTGCGCGGAAGAATCCGTGAGCTGTTTCCGCGCGCCTGTCAGACCGCCTTATTCCTCTTCTTTTTTCTCTTCCGCTTCTTCTTCCGCGGCCGGAGCGTAGCCTTCCTCTTTCAGGTACTCGTCAAGCGCTTCCTCTTTGGCAGCTTCCTCCTCGCTCTCCGCACTGCCTGTAATATCCTCGATCGTCTCGGCGGCGGCATCCTTAATCTTCTCGGCAGCCTCTTCCGCCTCTTTGATCTTCTCCTTGAGGATCTTGAGCTCATCCGCGCCCATTTTGGAGATCTTCTCCTCCAGGGAACCTGCGTCTGCCTTTTTTGCCTCGAGGGTCTTCTTCACATTGTGCTGAAGCTCCTTGTTGAGCTCCTTGCCCTGCTCGACGGTGATCTCACCCTTTTTCACGAGCTCTTCCACGATCTGCTGCGACTTCTCAACTGTCACTGCAGCCGCGCCGATTCCCACGAGGAGGAATTTCTTGAGTCCTTCTCCGATTTTATCCATTGCCATTTTCTTTCCTCTCTTTCCGGAGCGAAACAATAGATATTCGGCTGTTCCGTGACGCTCCTGCGCGGAGCAGCCGAGGTTTCCCCTGACAGATTGAAGCTGAAAACAAAGAGCCGGTGCATCTGCCGGTAAACCCGGCCTGCGGAATCCGGCCGGCTGCTCTGTTCGCAGTTCCTTATCAGAATAACGGGTGTTTTTTTCGAAAATATGTCCGTTATATTGGATATCCGTAAACCAATCCGAAAAAATTTCTAAAACAGGTTCCGGAGCAGATATAGAAGCCGCGGGATGAAAATGATCAGACCGGCGGCCGCAGCCATGATCGCGGCGATCAGCACCGCTCCCGCCGCCGTGTCTTTCGCGCGCTTTGCCAGCGGCTGATATTCCTGTGTCACCAGGTCGACGACCGCCTCCACGGCCGTATTGACCAGCTCCAGTCCCATCACCAGCCCGAATAATGCCAGACAGACACACCATTCCATCGCGGAAATATGCAGAAACAGCCCGAAGAACACGACCAGAAGCGCTGCAAGGCAGTGGATCTTCATATTTCGCTCGGTGATGCCGATGAGGATTCCGTCAAACGCGTGCCGGAAACTCTCGAGAAGCGGCTGACGGCCTGCGGAGGGAACTCTGCGCCGTTTCCCGCGCGCGGACGCGCCTGTACGGCGCCTGCCTTCTGCCTGCCGCTTTGTGGATTTCCTCTTTTGCTCTGCCATATCCATTCTCCGATCCGGCCGGAATCCGCAGTCTCCCGACAAGCGACTCCGGCGGAATCTGTTCCGCTGTTCCGGCTTTCCATAGATGGTGCCGTTCAGCCTCTGTTTATTTTTCCACAAAAACCCCGTTTTTTCAATAGATTTTTGTGACAGACACACCGCGGCAGCTTTTTGCGTCAGCTTTTTGCAGGTCAGGATACCGGGTGAGTCTTGATGCCGGGTCCCGCCAAGTCCCTGACGACCTCGCCGGCAATGATGAGTCCGGCGACGGAAGGGACAAAAGCGAGGCTCCCGGGGACAGCCCGCCGGCGGGATGTGCCCGCATCGTATTCCGCCTTTTCATTCCCGGCGTCCGGGGCGCATGTCTCTTTTTGATACTGCCCGTCCGCCCGGTATTCCTCCGGAAGGGGAGCAGCGCTTTCCTCCGCGGCGGCGTCTTCCGGCAAAGAGATCGTGTCCGGTGCAAGAGATAAGCGTGGAGCGGCACCTTCTTCCGCCGCAGCGCCTTCCGGGGCAGGCGCCAGCGGCTTTTCCGTGGAATAGACGACCTTGAGCGAGGAGACACCTCTTTTTTTCAGTTCCCGGCGCATGACGCGCGCGAGGGGATCTACCCTCGTCTCATAAATATCCGCGACCGCGAAGCGCGTCGGGTCGAGCTTGTTGCCCGCGCCCATGGCGCTGATGATCGGGACCCCCGCCGCCTTTGCCTGCAGGACGAGCTGGATCTTGCCGGTCACCGTATCGATCGCGTCCACGACATAGTCGTAGTCCGTAAAATCGAACCGGTCCGCCGTCTCCGGCAGGTAGAAGCACTTGTGCGTCGTCACCCGTACCGACGGATTGATGGAGCGGACGCGCTCCGCCATCACCTCCACCTTGTCTCTTCCGATCGTATCCATCGTCGCGATGATCTGCCGGTTGAGATTGGACAGCGCGACCCTGTCGTTGTCGATCAGATCCAGCGCTCCGACACCACTGCGCGCCAATGCCTCCACAACATAACCTCCGACGCCGCCGATCCCGAAGACCGCCACGCGCGCCGCCGAGAGGCGCTCCATCGCCTCCCCGCCCAGAAGCATCCGGCTTCTGGAGAAACGCTCCACTTCCGCACTCCCCATCCGGCTCCCGCCCTCCCGCAGCGGGTTCTTTTCGTTTTAAAAACGTATTTGAAACAATCCCCTGCTCCTGCTCACGAGCCGGTCGCTGCAGCGTCTTTACGGCCCGGTCCCGCAAGCGCCGGTTTTTTATGCCCTTACGTCTCACTGCGTCTTTACGCCCCTGCCGTAGCTACACATGGTTTTCCGCCCGTACGTCTCACAGCGTCTTTACGGCTCAGTCCCGGAAGCGCCGGTTTTCCGCCCGTGCGTCTCACAGAGTCTTTACGCCCCTGCCGCAGCTACACATGGTTTTCCGCCCGTACGTCTCACAGCGTCTTTACGGTCTTGTTGTAGAGGCGCAGGAAAAAGAAGGTCGAGAGCACGACGGACATCAGCTCCGCGATCGGGAAGGCCCACCAGATCAGGTTCACATCCCCGAAGGTCGACAGAAACATAGCCGCCGGGATCAGTACGACAAGCTGGCGTCCCACTGATACGATCAATGAGTAGTAGCTGTAGGAAAAGGCCTGGAAGATCGAGCCCATGGCGATACAGGCGCCGGCAAGCCCGAAGGAGAGCGAGATGGTCTTCAGCGCCGGCACGCCGATAAGCAGCATGTCCTCCGAAGCGTTGAACATTCCGAGAAGCGTTTCCGGAAACAGGCGGAAGATCACGGTGCCGCTCAGCATGATACACACCGCCAGCGCCATGGCAAACCGCAGGGCCTCCTTGATGCGGTCGCTGCGGCGCGCGCCGTAGTTGTACGCGAGCACCGGGATGAGGCCGTTGTTCAGGCCGAACACGGGCATGAAGAAGAAACTCTGGAGCTTGAAGTACACACCGAAGACCGCCGTCGCCGTCTTCGAGAAGGCGCCGAGTATCTGGTTCATCGCGTAGGTCATGATCGAGCCGATGGACATCATCAGAATGGACGGAGCCCCCACAAAGTAGATTTTCCGAATGACTTCCCCGGAAGGGCGCAGGATCTGCGGGATAGAGATATGAATATCCTCATTTTTCCGGATGTTCAGGAAGCATCCGATACAGCCGGCAATCATCTGCCCCAGAACCGTCGCGGCCGCGGCGCCGGCGACGCCCATCTTCGGAAACCCGAAAAGGCCGAAAATCAGGATGGGGTCAAAAATAATGTTGATAAGCGCGCCGGTAGCCTGGGAAATCATGCTGTAAAATGTGCGCCCGGTAGACTGCAGAAGTCGCTCAAACGTGATCTGGAAGATCGCGCCGAAGGACAGGCACAGGCAGATCCGCAGATAGATCGTCCCATACTCCTGTACCACGGCGTCCCGGATCTGTGTCCCGATAAAGGGGCCCGCGCCGAATAGACCGATGAGGAAGAAAAGGACAGATGTCAGGATCGCCAGGAAAAGACCGTTGTTCGCGGCTTCGTCCGCGCGGTCAAACCGCTTCTCTCCCAGCGACTTGGACAGGAGCGCGTTGATGCCGACGCCCGTCCCGGACGCGAACGAAATCAACAGGTTCTGCATCGGAAAGGCCAGAGTGACCGCTGTCAGCGCGTCCTCCGAGAGCCGCGCGACAAACACACTGTCCACTACGTTGTACATCGCCTGGACCAGCATTGAGATCATCATCGGCAGCGACATGGAAATAATCAGTTTCTTTACGGGCATGACGCCCATCTTGTTTTCCCTTGTTTCCGACATGGGTCCTGTTATCCTTTCCCGCATACAATATCTTTTCAAAGAGTAATTACGCTTAAGAGATAAAAACCTGTAAAGCAGAAAACGGCAGGTGCAGCGACGCACCTGCCTGTTCCTTCCTTTTCCGTCTTTTCGAGAACTATCCACGGTTCGTCCTGCCCTGTATTTCCGCCGGCAGATCCCCTTTGGGAAGAATTTCCTGCCGATTCCGGTTCTCTACCGGTTTCTGTCACAGAAAAACATCCTGCTGCTCCGGTTCCGCCGCGGGTTCCTTTTCCGGCAGAGCTTCCTGCTGCTCCAAATCCTCCCCGGAATCCTCCTCCAACGGAACATCCGGTTCCATACAGTATTTTCTGTCATACACCAGCCCGATAAAATACCCTGCAGCGGCGAAAAGCAGTGTCTGGAACTGGGTCTCGAGGCGCAGCGCGCCTGAAATAAAAAGGCCGATGGCATATCCAAGCGTAATTCCGTAGAATTCCGATCTGGGAATCGTACCGAAATACTTCTTCTGTGTGCTGTGATATCCCTTTTTTTTCTTTAAAAAATCCATAATTCTTTTTTCTTTTGCAGGATCCGCTCATTTTGTACCCGTTCCGGGTGCAAAATGGTTTCTTCCTCATGTTCGACCCTTGGGTCGATGCGCTCGCAAATGTCCGCAAATGCTCGTGCAAGCACGGCATTTGCGGCCGCTTGCTCGCTGTTTATTCATACTTTTCCGCGCATGCCTGCGGAAAGCTTTCCGCAGGCATGCGCGGGACATTGTGCGTCTTCAGGCGCTGACAAATGATTTCCTGCGCAGAACGGCAGAATTCCGTGAACACCGGTTCCCGGATCAATGCACGGGTCCATCCTGTCCGGGATGTGTGGTTTGATTTGCGAACAGCCGCAGCCGGTCGTCCCGGCGTAAACCGCGGCCTGAAAAGACCCCGCCGCCGGTGAAACTCTTCGCCGGAGCGATCACAGTGAAAGACAGGCAGTACAGCGCAGTGACTATTCAGCAGGTTTTTACAGTTTGGAGTAGCCGAATCCGTTGCAGATCGCGTCGATGGGCTGGCCCGCCTGGCACATCTTGCACTTGCTGGGCGAGTAGGATTTGTAATCCGGCAGGTCCGCGTTTGTGTAGAGAGCGTGAACCGGGTATTCCAGAACCTTGCTGACCGCGGAGTAGATCGCCGAAATGCCCACGATCGTGCCGCCGTAATAATTGATGGATTCGCCCGCGCGCGCAATCGTCGCGCCTGTCGTCGTCGACGCGAGAAGCAGCAGACAGTGTTTGCCGCGGACCATCATCTGGTTGTTTTCGCGGACAATCATCTGGCCGGAAAGATCGTACTCCGGGGACATAATATAAATCGTCTTATGCGCGTTCATGGACATGATTCCGGCACGTGTCAGCTCCTCTGCCATATAAGCTCCGATTACCTCCATGCCATCCATGCAGACAATCGTATCCACGATCGTGCTCATCACGTAATTTTCACTCATTGCGCGGGCGGCAGCCATGGCTTCGTTCTGCCTGGTTTTCATCGTTGTCATATCAATATAATAGTTGATATGCGTATTCGGCGTGATGAAATGGCCCGGTACCACCTTCATGACCACGTCTCTGTAACGGGTAGAACGCATCTTTGTATAATTCTGCATAAATACCTCCCTAATTGAAAATCACATGTATCCGCCAATAATCAGTAATACAGTGCCCCCCCGGGATATGACGCATGCCGAAGCTCCGCGGCTTTGCTTCATATTTTCTTACTTATTGTCAATTATACAATAAAACAGGAAAAATTGGAGTCTTTTTTGTGCTTTTTTTCACCTGTTCTGAGGTGCATGCGCCCCGGCAGACGTGAGAGATGCCGGACCGTTCCTGATAAAATACGCCCCGGCGGACACGGGGGAATGTTCACGCCGGCAGGACATATCCCGCCGCGAGCAGGCAGACACAGGTGACAGCCGCGCCGATGACGGCGTAGGGCATCTGGGAAAAGGCGTGCTCCGTGTTTTCAATCCGCGCGCCGACAGAAGCCAGGACGGTTGCGTCAGAGTAAAAACAGGCGTGGCTCCCGAATGTACTGCCGGACAGAATGGCCGCCATGGTGAGAATAATGTTCGCGCCGACAGCAGCCCCCAGCGGGATGATGATCGGGACGACGATGGTGGAGATCCCCCAGGTGGAACTGGTCGAAAAGGTCAGGACGGAAACGACCAGGAAAATGATCAGCGGATACGTCTGCGGCGTTACAAAGGGCTGCACCGCGGCGATCACATACTCCGGCAGCCGCATGGCATTACAGCAGCGGGCGACAGTAAACGCTCCGGCCAGAATCGCCAGCGTCGGCATCATCTCACAGAAGCCGCTGATCAGAAGCCCGCTCCATTGGGAAAACGACATTTTCCCCCGTGGGACATAGAGGACCAGGCACAGAGCCAGCGCCAGAATCACAGCCGGCAGAATGTCCCCGATCAAAATCGTCGCCGCTATGAGAAGCGCCACCGGCAGCAGGAAATCGAGAATCTTCCCTTCCGCCCCCGCATCCTCCGGTTCCAGATTCAACCGCGCGCTCTCCTCGCTGTAGGTGCGGCCGGTCTCCCGGACCCGCGCATAAGCCTTTTTCATCAGGCCGAGCTTCGGCACCCAGCCCATGGAAAACAGAAACACAATGAGCAGCGTGACAATGGCGTAAAAGATGAACGGAATGGTGCGGATGTACATCTCAAGTCCGGAGGAAAAACCCAGCGCCTGAACAGCCTCCTCCTTCATAAACAGGGAAATATAAAAAGCCGACCAGGTGGAAAACGGCAGGAGCACACAGACCGGGGTTCCCGTGGAGTCCAGTACATACGCCAGAGATTCCCGCGGAATCTTCCTGCGGTCGCAGACCTCGCGCATACAGGTGCCGACTGTGAGCATGTTGAGATAATCGTCCACAAAAATGACGATTCCCAGAACAAAAGTCCCCAGCAGCGCGCTTCTTTCGTTCCTGCACAGCCGCTCGCCCAGACGGGCAAATCCGCCGGTTCCTTTCGACTCCCGCAGCAGGGCGATCAGACTCCCGAACAGTCCGCACACCAGGATCACCCACTGGTTTTCGGGATCCGACAGAGCTTCCAGCAGCGTATCTGTCCAGGGCAGGAAAAAGCCGGTGCCATGCATAATGATACAGGCGATCACCGAGCCCGCCAGCAGCGATTCAAAAGACTTTCTCGTTAACACTGCCATGACAATGATAAAAAGAATCGGAAGCAGTGTCAGCGCGCCATACTCCATGTGCATAACCTCAGAAAATATCCCTAAAATAATCGTATCCCCGCGTTCTGTCCATTATACCATATCCACATCCGCCGAGATATGTTCAATTGCCGGTGCGAAGCCATGCTGAGGCCATTCGGCTGCTGTTCAGGCTGCCACGAAATTCGAGGCGTTTTGCGCGGCTTTTTCGGAGTCTTCTGTAGCTTGGGTGGGTGACTCCACTCCACCAAATAAAAAATAACAA
>JAUNJS010000421.1 GCA_030533125.1 Eubacteriales bacterium
GACCTGGCAGGAGACAGAGATGGAAATACACTTCACGAAAATGGAAGGCTGCGGCAACGATTATGTCTATATCAGCGGATTCGATACCGCGGTCGACCCGGACAGCAAGCCGGAGCTTGTGAAAAAACTCAGCGACCGTCATTTCGGGATCGGCGGCGACGGGGTGATTTTTATAAATCCCTCGGAAATCGCGGATTTTGAGATGGAGATGTGGAACGCGGACGGCACGCGCGGCGAGATGTGCGGAAACGGCATCCGCTGTGTCGGCAAGTTTGTCTACGACAAGGGCATGACCGACAAAACGGAGATTACGGTCGAAAGCTTCGGCAAAATCAAGTACCTGACGTTGTATACAGGCGAAGCCGGGGAGAATCCTCAAAAGGAGGGCCGTCAACCGGTCACCGCAGTCCGCGTCAACATGGGCGCGCCGATTCTGGACGCGGCGGACATTCCCGTCCGGGCAGAGGCTTCCCCGGTCGTCTCTGTCCCGATCCGGATCGACGAAAAAACCGCTTCCGGGGCAGGCTGCGCCGAGGGAACCGGCGGCGCGTCGAAAGAGGCCGGTGCAGAGGCCGGTGCCGGCGACTATAAGATGACCTGTGTCTCCATGGGCAACCCTCATGCCGTCGTCTACATCGACGACACAGAGAATCTCGAGATCGAAAAAATCGGCCCGCTGTTTGAGAACCATCCCCTTTTTCCGAACCGCGTCAATACGGAGTTTGTCCAGATCCTCGACCGGGATCATGTGAAAATGCGCGTCTGGGAACGCGGGAGCGGAGAGACCCTCGCCTGCGGCACCGGGTGCTGTGCCATCTGTGTGGCGGGCGTGCTGAACGGCGTCACGGCACAGAAGATCGAAGTGCAGGTCCTGGGCGGCAGGCTCGAGATCGAATGGGACCGGGAAAAGAACGTCGTCTGGATGACAGGCCCCGCCACCACTGCGTTTGAAGGAACGATAACGGTCTGAGACCGAAGAGGGAATCCCGGTTTAAGAAGGAGCCCCGGTTTGCTGGAAAAGCTCTGCGCTGCGGGAGAGTCCCGGTTTGCGGAAAACTCTGCATAGCTGGAAAGTCCCTGTCTGGGAAAAGATTTGCGTTACAGACGATTTCCGGTTTACGGGAGAGTTCTGCATTATGGGAGAGTTTTGATTTACGAAAGCATTTTATGAAAATGTTTGGAATGGAAGGCTGACCATGAGCGTGCTGTATCGGAACGAAACATATGAGTTTACACTGGAGACGACGCGGGCGGAAGGAAGATCCGGCGCGAAGATAATCCGGACCGCGGCGGAAAGCGGGGCGGAGACTGTTCTTTTTGATTATATCTGGCCCGCGCAGCTGACGGTTGAGGTTAAAGCAGGGACAACAACGCTCCGGGAGGACGGCGTCCTGTGTTGGGAACTCCATGTCACAGCCCATCATGTACAGGGCGTGGCGCAGGGCGAGTTTACGGAGACGGAACGGTTCGAGCTGGAGAAGCCGTTCGGCGCGGAGGACGAGATGGTCTGCAAAACCGTGGATATCGTCAGAAAGACGCGTTTCGCGATCGCGGAGAGACACTTGAAGCATCTCCCCCACCAGACTTATCCTTCCATGGACGGACATCAGGGACCGTACGGACATCCGTGAACCGGAAGCCTGTGCTTCGATAAGACCCGCCTTCCGGGAGGAAAAACAGGCTCGCGGTCAACTGTGAAAAACCACCGACCGGACGGACAGACCCGGCATACTGGACGAGAATGAAAGGAGGAACGCAATGGCAACAGTAAAAATGGTTCCTGAGGCAGCTCCGGGTACCGGAGGGGAAACGTATATCCCGATGGAAGAGAGAACGGGAAATGAATCCATCGTCTATTTCACGAGAGATCTCTCTCCGGAAGGACTTCGGAAGATTTACAACAAAGTGAACGGCAACATGACCGGGAAAGTGGCGATCAAGCTTCACACCGGCGAAAAGGACGGGCCGAATATTATTCCCAGGCCTTGGGTGAAAAACCTGATCGAAAAACAGCCTGAGCTGAAGGACGCTGTCATCGTCGACACGAACACCTTCTATCCCGGAGACCGCGATTCTACGGAGAAGCACCGCGAGACGATCGCGCACAACGGCTGGACCTTCTGCCCGGTCGACATCATGGACGAGGAAGGCACAGCCCTGCTGCCTGTCGCGGGCGCGAAGTGGATCCCGGAGATCTCGGTCGGCAGTCATCTCCTGAACTATGATTCCCTTTTTGTCCTGACCCACTTCAAGGGCCATGTCATGGGCGGTTTCGGCGGCTCCAACAAGAATATTGGAATCGGCTGCGCGGACGCGCTCGGCGGCAAGGCGCAGATCCACACCAGAACCGGAAAATTCAATCACTGGGACATCAATCAGGAGGAGCTGATGGAGCGCATGGCGGAGTCCTCCAAGGGAACCGTCGACCACTTCGGAAAGAACATCACCTTTGTCAATGTGCTGCGCAACATGTCTGTCTCCTGCGACTGCGAGGGCCTTGCCGCCGCGCCTGTCGTCACCCCCAACATCGGGATTCTGGCCTCGACGGACATTCTCGCCGTGGACCAGGCATCCGTCGACCTCGTCTTTGCCCTTTCCGAAGAGGATCATAAAGATCTGGTGAAACGCATGACGACCCGCCACGGCCTCCGCCAGCTCACCTATATGAAAGAACTCGGCATGGGCAATGACCGCTACATCCTGATCGATCTGGACAACGGAGAGAACCGCATCAACGCGGCGGATGCCGTTGAGGGGGTAAAACCCTTCGGCACGGAATAACAGCGTGACGGCGTACCGGACCCCGGAACAGGCAGTCCGGATCGTGATATTATTAATGCGGTATACGTGCCGAATTATCTGCACGCCTGACCCGGGAACAGCCGGTCCGGGTCATAAAATAATCAATGCGGCATACGTGCCGAATTATCTGCACGCCTGACCCCGGAACAGTCGGTCCGGGTCAGGTTGGAAGGAATATAAGACAAAATGAAGGAGACAGAGAAGTTTTCCCTGTCTCCTTTTTTTCCCTGTTCCCTGTTATGCGGCATCAACCACAGCCAGATCAATACCGACATGGATGTTGAACCGTGTTCCCTGTTATGCGGCATCAACGTGCCTCATTAATG
>JAUNJS010000422.1 GCA_030533125.1 Eubacteriales bacterium
AATAGAATTTACGGGGACGGCTAAAGAGAGGAAATCGGATTTATGCAGTCGGAACAGTTTGAACGGATGGAATATGATGTAATCGTGGTCGGCGCCGGGCCGGGAGGCATTTTTTCGGCATATGAGCTGATGAAAAAAAGACCCGGGCTGCGGGTCGGTGTATTTGAGGGCGGAAAGGAGCTGGAGAAGCGGCACTGTCCGATTGACGGGGAGAAAATCAAGTCCTGCATCGGGTGCAAAAGCTGTTCCATTATGTCCGGCTTCGGCGGCGCGGGCGCGTTCAGTGACGGGAAATATAATATCACGAATGATTTTGGAGGCACGCTGTACCAGTATATTGGGAAAAAGAAGGCGATCGAGCTGATGCAGTATGTGGACGCCATTAACCTCGCGCATGGCGGCGAAGGTACGAGGCTCTATTCTACCGCCGGCTCGGAGTTTAAAAAAATCTGCATTCAGAACAAGCTGCAGCTTCTGGACGCCTCCGTGCGCCACCTGGGAACGGATATCAACTACGTGGTGCTGGAAAATCTGTACGCGGAGATGAAAGATCACGTTGATTTTCATTTCAATACTCTGGTGGATACTATCGAGATCCTGCAGGGGGAGGACGGAGAGACAGCCGGTTACCGCGTTTTCTTCGAGGGCGGTTCGGCGCAGGCTGAAACCTGCATTGTCTCGGTCGGCCGCAGCGGCAGCAAATGGATGGAAAAAATCTGCCGCGAGCTGGAGATTCCCACCAAATCCAACCGCGTGGACATCGGGGTGCGCGTGGAACTGCCGGCTGTCGTTTTCTCTGAGCTCACCGACAAACTCTACGAGAGCAAAATCGTCTACCGGACGCAGAAGTTTGAAGACAGCGTCCGCACGTTCTGCATGAACCCCCACGGGATCGTCGTCAACGAGAATACCAACGGGATTGTCACGGTGAACGGCCACAGCTTTGAGGACGCCACCAGAAAAACGGAAAATACGAATTTTGCCCTTCTCGTTTCGAAACACTTTTCCGAACCCTTCCGGGACAGCAACGGATACGGCGAGAGCATCGCCCGCCTTTCCAACATGCTGGGCGGAGGTGTCATCGTGCAGCGCTTCGGGGACCTTGAGCGCGGGCGCCGGAGCAATCCCTCGCGGATCGAGGAGGGCACTGTGAGGCCCACTCTGCAGGCGACCCCGGGGGATCTCAGTCTGGTTCTGCCCAAGCGGATTCTGGACGGCATCATCGAAATGATCCACGCCCTGGACAAGATCGCGCCGGGGACCGCCAACAACGACACACTGCTCTACGGCGTCGAGGTAAAATTTTACAACATGGAAGTCGCCCTCAGCAGCAACCTCGAGACCAATCACCCCGGTCTCTACGTCATAGGAGACGGAAGCGGCGTAACCCACTCTCTCTCTCACGCCTCCGCGAGCGGCGTGTATGTAGCGGATCTGATCGCGGAGAAATACGCGTAACGGCACCTGATGGCAATGGAAGAAACCTTTGCGCGGAGACGCTGCGCCTGCGGGCGGGGATGCTGTGTCCGCGGACAGGGTGTACGCGGCGAAGATTGTTCCGGAGTAATTCACATAAAAACCCGTGCGGAGACAGGACTGAGTCCTGTCTCTTTTTTTGACACGGCCTGCGTAAGGAGTTTTTCCGCCTGACGGCGGACGCGGGCCGGTCGGTGGGAGAGGGCGGCAGGGCCGATTCTACCCTGTTTTATTTATAAAGTTTTTATTGTATTAATGCATTGACACAATTGGCACGCTGCATTATAATTGTATTAATCCATTAGGACAATGATACGAGACGAAAGTGTTTGGCGGCCGATTGCACAGGTGATGATCGGCGTGTATACCGGAGGGAATCATGAAATGGACTTTTGAAAACGGGATCCCGATCTATCTGCAGATCCTGGCGCGGATGCGGAGTGATATCGCGGGCGGGGTTTATCCGGCGGGCGCGAAGCTTCCGCCGGTCCGGGAGCTGGCGCTGGATGCGGGGGTGAATCCCAACACGATGCAGCGGGCGTTCGCGGAGCTGGAGCGGGAAGGCCTGGTCTATACACAGCGGACGAGCGGCCGGTTTGTTACGGAGGATGAGAACGTGCTGAAGGAATTGAGAAAGACGTTGAGCAGGGAAATTGTCAATGAAATGTGTATGCGCCTGGTTCGTCTGGGTCTGTCGCAGGAGGAGATCCGTGCCGCTGTCGCCGACTGGAAGGCGGAGCAGGAAACGATGACCGCGCAGGGAGAGTGAAACCGGAATCATTTTGTATCCGGTAAGGGCAATAAGCGCCGGCAGTAAAACGATTCGCGGGTGAATGTGTTTAACACTGCCGCGCGGAGCAGCAGTCGGCAGTGTTTACGAGGAAACCATCCGTGTGTCATTTGAGCCGGCACGCCGGCAGGAGGATAGAGAAATGGCGGTATTGGAGTGCAGAAAACTTACGAAAAAATACGGGAGCGTCACGGCGCTCGACGGGATTGACCTGACGCTGGAGCCTGGACGGATCGTGGGTCTCGTGGGCCCCAACGGGAGCGGAAAAACAACGCTCATAAAGCTGGCGCAGCATCTGCTGACGCCTACGTCGGGGGATATCCTGGTCTGCGGGCAGGAGCCGGGCGCGCGGACGAAGGGGCTTGTCTCTTATCTGCCGGACAGGGATTATCTGCCGGCCTGGATGAACATCAAGTCGCTTCTTGCGTTTTATCAGAGCTTTTACGAGGATTTCGACCCGCAGTGCGCGCTGGATATGCTGAAGGCTCTGGAAATTGATCCGGACATGATGTTTAAGAAGCTGTCCAAGGGAACGCGGGAAAAGGTGCAGCTCATCATGACGATGAGCCGCGCAGCGTCGGTCTATCTGCTGGACGAACCGATCGCGGGCGTTGATCCTGCGGCGCGGGACTATATCCTGCGCACCATCATCGGGAATTATTCCCCGGACGCGCTGGTGCTGATTTCCACACACCTGATTGCGGATGTGGAGCCCGTACTTGACGAGGTTGTGTTCCTCCGGCAGGGTCATGTGGAACTGCACGAAAACGCGGACGCGCTCCGCGAGAAGACAGGAACGAGCGTGGACGGGTATTTCCGGGAAACCTACAGGTGCTGACGATTTGCCGATGACCCGGCA
>JAUNJS010000423.1 GCA_030533125.1 Eubacteriales bacterium
AACTGATATACCGGAATCATCCAAAACCCGGAATACAGTAAATCCGGTGTGTAAAAATTCCGGAATATAATAAAACCGGCGTTCAAAAACCGGGCTTCCTGTACGCAGCCAAAGAAAACAGGAGACAGGCTCCGGATGACATAACAAAAAATACGGGCTGCGGCACGAATACAGTTTTCGTGCCGCGGCCCGTTTTTTTGTCTGTTTAGATCCGATTCTCCTGCAGCTGCCGCAGGCCGGTAAAATCCACTTTTTCTCCGATGAGGCGGACAACCTTTTCAAGACCGGCTTCGTCCTCCGCTGTGAACCGGCTGTAAAGAGGGCTGTCGATATCCAGGACGCCGGCAATCCTGCCTCCGCAGAAGATCGGGAGGACGATTTCCGACCGGGAGGCTCCGTCGCAGGCGATATGTCCCGGAAATGTATGGACATCCTCCACCCTCTGGATTTTTTCCTCCAGAACCGCTGTTCCGCAGACTCCTCTGCCGATCTCGATCCGGATGCAGGCAGGCTTCCCCTGGAACGGTCCTACAAGAAGGCTTCCCCTGTCCATCAAATAGAATCCGGCCCAGTTGATTTCCTCCATCGACTGGAAGAGCAGCGCGGAAATATTCGACAAAGCCGCCACATAATGCGGTTCCGTCCGTATGATTTCCCGGATCTGCTCGCACAGGAGCGGGTAATCTGTGCCTGTCATAATCATTCCTCCAAAATGTTCTATCTGGTTTTAAACTGTTTGCTTCTGTTTTGTTCCGCTGTAAAGGGCCTGCATGCACCGGATAGAGTTTCATCCCTGAAAACCTGTCCACAAAAGGGAGAGGGCATAAAATGGCGGTGTCCAATCTGCCGGGTACAGTTTAGATATTACGTGCAGACATTAAGTTATTCGTTGACTGCTCCTTTCATGGTGAAATGCGGCATCCCTGTAACAGGCGAACATGTATTGCTGAAAAATACCGTTGTAAGGAGAATATTTCGCATAGGGATAGCCTTCCGGATATTCCTGCGCAAGAACCCGTTTCATCCAGACATCGACGGGGAACGCGTCTGTGTGGTGAAGCCCGAACAGGGAAACGCAGCTGGCCACTTTGACGCCCACCCCGAAGAGAGCGGTCAGGGCGGTCATCGCGCTCTGCGCGTCTGCCGACGCGAGGTTATCCAGGTCGAGCGCGCCTTCTGACACCGCGTCCGCCGCCGCGCGCACATATTTCCAGCGGTACCCCAGTTTACAGGCCAGCAGGTCGTTTTCAGAGAGCGCTGCCAGCGCGTCCGGCTCCGGAAACGCGTAATACCCCGCCCCTCTCGAGTCTATCTCAGCTTCGCCGCAGCTCTCCGCGAGAAGTTCCACGGAGCGCCGGATCGCCGGAATATTCCTGTTCTGGGAAATGATGAATGTAATCAGCATCTCCCAGGGATCCTGCCGCAGGATCCGGATTCCCTTCTCCCGCTCCGCCGCCTGCCAGAGAAAAGGATCCTGTTCCGGGTCAATCTGTCCCCGGATGGCCCGATAGTCCTCTTTCAGGTCGAAATAATCCTCCCAGAAACCGGCGTATTCCTCTTCCCCGCATTCGAGATTGTATCGGCCGTGGTCCGGTCCGCTGATATACAGACAGGCTTTTCCCGCGATGATCCGGTATGTATGCTCATCTTTTTTGGTCCAGCGGAAACATTGTCCGCTCCCGGCGATCTTATCCAGGTCAAAATCGTCGAAAATCTGTATGATCATCCTGCGGTCATTCTTCCTTCCGTGAAACTATCAGCTGATCTCCGGTGCCGCGATCCGCAGTCGACGATAGAACATCCTTGCCTGATCAAGAGACTTCTTTTTAATGCTGGATTCTACCGCCTTTAAACACAAACCCGCGGGATACTTTCCCAATAAAGATGCGCAGCCCCAATAACTCAAATATCCTACCTGATCAATACTGTCATACAGCTGTCCCATGAGATATTCAGCCCGGGGATATTTCTTTGCAAGTGGACTCAAAAGTGTGACCAGACGCGCCGCATCCCTGTAGGGTTTTTTCATTTCCTTTGAGATTTCCTGATACTTCCTGTAGTCTTCGGGCGTGAACGGGTGATCCTTCTCGTGTTGGTCGAAAATCTTTTGCAGGTCCTGCTCCCAGGCTTCCCTTACTGAAGGACTTATTTTCTGTACCGATTCCTCAATTTGTTTCAGCTCCTCTGAATTACGCCGCGCCAGATCCTGTATTTTCTCTTCCATCTCTTTGTCACGCAGAGCGGGCATTTTTTTGACTGCCTTATCATAGTATAATCTCGCGCAGAAATCTCCTCCGGATTCGGTATAAGCATCTGCAATCTTCCAGCAAATATATGCCGGTTCCTCATTAGATACCTTGTTCAGGTTCAGTACTCTCACACACGCATGCAGTGTATTGATGGTATCAGAATACTCCTTCCTTTCATAAGCAGCTTCCGCTTCTTTCAACAACCGGCCGGCCTTTTTTGCGGTTTCCGGAGGGAGTTTTTCTATCGCATCGCGCAGATCCTTCTCCGCTTCGACCAGCGCCTTGCAGGGAGAAGACCTCTCCTTGTTTCCGTCTATCCTTATGTTCCGGCAGGGGGAGAGAATGTCTGCGCCGCGGATTTGATTCCGGAAGAAAGAGAGATTGTCCGGGTTTTCCAGAACAATGCCGCTTCTGCCGCTCAGCCAGAGTCCAAGCCCCAGAGGATAAAATCTGCTCAATCCGGAAGGGTGCTCTGAAAAAACCGGAATCATCTGTTTCTTCATGGCTTCCTGAGAATAGATCAGCTCATGTACGCAGTAATCCGACGCACAATATTCTTTTGTCAGATAAGGAATAAAAACCTCACATTTTTTTATTCTGACGTCAATAATCTGGTTGTATTTATCCCCGGGCTGCAGTCCGTCATCATACCATACCCGGAAGCCTTCCTCCCTGAGAGCGGATACAATCTTCAAAGCCTTCAGCGCATTTTCATGTGCATAGCTGAAAAAAATGTAGGGCCGGTTATCAAAAACAGATTCTATTGCAGACATCGTCAAATCTCCTCGGATGATCAGGAGGCAGGCTGACCGCTTGAATAAGCTTGTCTCCTGACATATTTTTCGCTTGAAAGTGCCTGTCTCCCGGATGAAC
>JAUNJS010000424.1 GCA_030533125.1 Eubacteriales bacterium
TCTCGACGAGCTTTGCGAACTCATAGCAGCCGTTCGGGGAGTCGCTGGAGGGCTTGAGTACGACCGTGCAGCCTGCCATCAGAACAGGAGCTACCTTACGGCCGATCAGGAACAGCGGGAAGTTCCAGGGCATAATGCCGGCCACGACGCCAAGAGGCATCTTGTACATGAAAATGTTCTCGTTCGGACGGTCCGAAGGAATGATCTGGCCCTTGATATGGCGCGCCATCTCCGCGAAATAGTTGAGGTACTCGGTGAGCCATCCGGCTTCGTCCATGGACTGCGCCAGCGGTTTGCCCATCTCCTCAGAGTTTGTTTTTGCGAACAGCTCGCGGTTGTCCGCAACCAGCTGAGCCAGCTCGCGGACGTAGCCCGCGCGTACAATGGGAGGTGTTTTGGCCCACTCTTTCTGTGCGGCCGCTGCGGCGTCGATTGCCGCCTCCACGTCTGCCGCTGTCGCCTTGGGAACCTCGGAGATGACTTCCTCAGTCGCGGGATTCAAAACCTGGAGCATTTCGCGATCGCCGTTCGGGATAAATTCGCCGTTAATAAATAACTCGTACGTTCTCATAATGACCTCCCATTTGAATATTGAATATTGAATGTTGTCAGAAATTCACGTCCGCAGGATCCCGGAAACAGGATTCCCCGCCGATCAAAAACTTTATCATTAGTTTACGTCCATGTATCTGTTTTTTCAACAGGCATGTTAAAAAATTACATATTTTTTAGAATTTCCATAGATGCCGTTGTGCAATAATGACAAAATGACCCTGCCTCGCGCCTCTGTGTTGTTTATGCCCTGCGCCTGTCCACGGACTTGCGCTTTTAACGCTGTTCTATATTTTAGAGATTCTTTTTGCAGAATTTCGACTGACAGAGAACAGAGTTTGAATTGAGCTGTCCACGCCGATTCATGCGGACAGAGACATTTCCGGAGTGTGTTTTCGCTGCGCGGGAACCGCGGGCGTGCCCCGGATTATCATCGGGGCCGGGACACAGCAAAAAACAGTTGTTGAAAAAATACTGAAAAAACTGTTCCGGATTAATCCTCTCTTGTTTCTTTTTTTTACGGGAATGGTTATAATTATAGTGTATGCGCTTTAGGACGCCGGTTTCGCGGACTGTCTGGCTGTCAGACAGTCCCGCGCGTTTGTTACACGTTTGAGGAGGGAGAAAAACGATTTATGACACCGGAGAGAATCAAAGAGCTGAAGCTGTTTGCGAATAAAGGCAGAAAACACATCATCGAAGAGACACATGCTGCCAAATCCGGGCACCCCGGCGGAAGCCTCGGCGCTATGGATTATATGACATATCTGTACAATGAAGAGATGCGTGTAGATCCGAAAAATCCGGAGGCCCCGGACCGGGACCGCTTCGTCCTGTCCAAGGGTCACTGCGCGCCGGGACTGTATTCGGTACTGGCGCAGCTTGGATTTTTCCCGGAGGAAGACCTCCTGACGATCCGTAAGATCGGCTCCTATCTGCAGGGGCATCCGAACATGAACTCGACCCCCGGCGTGGACTTCTCCACCGGTTCCCTGGGACAGGGATATTCCGCGGCCTGCGGCATGGCGAACGCGGCGAAGGTAATGAAGAAGGACATCAACATCCATGCCCTGCTGGGAGACGGCGAGATTGAGGAAGGCCTGGTCTGGGAAGCTTCCGAATACGCCGCGCATTATAAACTCGACAATCTCTGTATTGCGGTGGACGTCAACGGTCTCCAGATCGACGGCCTCACAAGGGACGTCATGAACATGGAGCCTATCGATGAAAAGTTCGCGTCTTTCGGTTTTCGCGTGATCCAGATCAACGGCGCCGACTATAACGAGCTGGAGAAAGCATTCGCCTTTTTCCACGAGGGAAAAGGCAGTGGAAAGCCCACGGTGATCCTGATGACCACCATCAAGGGCCTCGGCGTCTCCTATATGGAAAACCAGGCCGGCTGGCATGGGAAGGGTCCCAATGACGAAGAGTGCGCGAAGGCGCTCGCGGAGCTGGAAGCGGTGCGGAAGATGATTGAATCCGACGAGGAGCGCGGCACTGCCTACCCGGCGTCCCTCTCTTTGGAAATCCGGACAGACGCTGATCCGGCGGCACAGTGAAAGGAGATCTGAGACCATGGCAGAAGTGAAAAAAATCGCAACCAGAGTCAGCTATGGAGAAACGCTCGTGGAGCTCGGCGCGATCGACGAGAGAGTTGTTGCCATTGACGCGGATCTTGCAGGCTCCACCCAGACCGGCATGTTTAAGAAGGCGTTTCCCGACCGTCATTTCAACTGCGGCATTGCCGAGTGCAACGTGATGGGCACTGCGGCGGGCATGGCCGCGATGGGCCTCATCCCCTTCGCGTCGAGCTTCGCGATGTTCGCCACCGGCCGCGCGTACGAGGTTATCCGCAATTCTATCGGCTACACGCGCGTGAACGTCAAGGTCTGCGCGTCCCACGGCGGCATTTCCGTCGGTGAAGACGGCGCCTCCCACCAGTGCTGTGAGGACTTTGCACTGATGCGCTCCATCCCGGGCATGCTTGTCATGTCCCCCGCCGACGACGTTGAGGCAAGGAAGATGGTCCGCGCTGCCTACGAATACAACGGCCCCGTTTACATCCGCCTCGGCCGCGCCCCGATTCCCGTCTTCCACGATCCGGACTATCATTTCGAGATCGGCAAAGGCGAGGTGCTCCATGAGGGGAACGACATCGCTGTTATCTCCAACGGCATCCTCACTTATGAAGCCCTGAAAGCCGCGGAAATGCTTAAGAAGGACGGGATCCACGCCCGTGTCATCAACATGGGAACCATCAAGCCCATTGACACAGACATCGTCGTTGCCGCCGCAAAGGAGTGCGGCAGGATTATCACGGCAGAGGAGCACAGCGTGATCGGAGGACTCGGGGAGGCGGTCTGCGCATGCCTCGCGGAAAACTACCCCGCCCCTGTCCGCCGGATCGGCCTGCATGACGAATTCGGCTACTCCGGGCCCATGGCAGAGCTCATGGTCGCCTTCGGCCTCAATGACGAGAACATCGTGAAGGTCGCGAAGGAGTTTCTCGCGCAGTAAGACGGAGACACGAAGGAGTTTCCCCGCGCAGTAAGACAGAG